>CAMDQJ010000089.1 GCA_945905835.1 Asaia bogorensis | reverse complement strand
AGACCCCTAATCCCATGTGGCCTTCCTCGCCCTGGCGGGTCGAGATGAAGGGCGTTCCCAACTCGTCGAGCAGCGCCTCGGAGAAGCCCGGTCCGTCGTCGGCAACTTCGACCTCGGCCCATTCGGTCGACCAATGGGTCGTGATGCGGACATCGGCGCGGGCAAACGAGACGGCGTTCTGCACAATATTGCCGATACCCTGCATGATCTCCGGGCTGCGGACCAGGATCGGCGCGGTGGCCGGAGCACCGTTGGCAGTCGCTCCCGCCTCGAACGAAATCGAAATACCTTCCCGCTGATAATTCTGCGCCGCCGCCTCGATCAGGGCCGGCATCGGCACCAGCGTGTAGGCATCGGACTCGTCGCCCGCCGGATCGACCGACAGCCGCGCCAGGATCGAGCGGCACCGCTCGGACTCCGACACCAGCAGTTCGACATCCTCGCGCAACGGGTCGTCGGGCTCGACCTCGCGCTGCATCTCCTTGGCAATCACCGCGATGGTCGAGAGCGGCGTGCCGAGTTCGTGGGCGGCGGCGGCGGCGAGCGCACCCAGCGCCGACATGCGCTGCTCCTGCGCCAGCGCCGCCTGCGCCGCACCGAGAGCGTCGTTCATCTGCCGCGCCTCCTCGGCCAGCCGCCAGCCGTAGAGCGTGATCAGCAGCGTTGTGAGCGACAGGCCGGCCCAGACGCCGACCTGGTAGATCGCCGGCAGTTGCGGCGGCGATCCGTTCCACGGCAGCGGCTCGTGCACGACGCCTAAAAGTCCGATCGAGAGCATGGTCAGCACGGCAAGCGCGATGGTGCTGCCGAGCGACAGCACGGTGGCGCCGATCGCGACAGGCGCCAGCAGCAGCAACGAGAACGGATTGATCAGGCCGCCGGTGAGATAGAGCAGCACCACGAGCTGCACGATGTCGAAGGCGAGGAAGACCGCGGCCTCGCGGTCGAAGATGCGCGCCGATGCCGGCCGACCGAGGCTGACGGCGAGGTTGAGCAGTGCCGAGAGCGCGATGGCGCCGCCCACCGCCAGCGTCGGGAGGGTGAAACCCAAACCCCAATGCACAACCACGGCGGTGAAGGCCTGGCCCGCCACCGCCGCCCAGCGGATGAGCACCAGCACGCGCAGACGCACGCCGCCACGCGGCGGCAGCGTCGGTCGGGCAGACTGCAGCGGGGCGACCGGCGAGCGTAACTTGGCGCGCGCCATGTCGGCCCTACTCTTCGATCATCAGATGCTTGCGATGGATCGTCGTGAACAGCGGGATCTTGCGCTGCTTCTTGCGGTCGGGCGGTTCCTTAACGAGGCGACCGATCTCGCCGAGGATAAGTCCGGTGATGGTGGGCAGCGGCAGCTCGCGCGCCTCGTCGAGGCGAACCCAGCGGATGTCGCCCATCTCGCTCGAATGGCGGATCTCGCCGGTCGCATCCTCGGCACGGGCCATGAAGAATCGCGCGTTGAAGCGGCGCGGCCGGCCGGGTGGCGTCACCGCGCGGGCGATCAGGTCGAGGCAGTCGAGCGCGGGACCAATGCCCTTGTCCAAAAAGCCCTGCCAGTGCTCGCCGAAATCCTCGTCGGGTGCGCCGTCCTTAAACGGCTTGGCCAGCATCAGCCCGGTCTCTTCGAAAGTCTCGCGCACCGCCGCGACGGCAAGGGCGCGCGCGCGCAGCGGCGTAGCGGCGCGCTGCAGGCGGGCGTTGACGAAGCGGTCGAGCGGCGTAGCCACCGGCACGCGCGCGTCGGCGCGGTCGACACGGCCGCCGGGGAAGACGTAACGGTTGGGCATGAAGGCATGCTTGGCGTCGCGACAGCCCAGCAGCACCTCGGGCATCTTGCCCTTCTGACGCACCAGGATCAGCGTCGCGGCATCGCGCGGCCGCATGTAGGGGTACTTTTGCTCGACCTTTTCCACGGGGCGTTCGTCGCCCGGTTTGAGGCCGGGCTTGGGTGCTGCGTGGTCGTAGCCTTTGTCGGTGCCGCGGACGACGGCGCCGGCGGGTATGCGGGATTTGCTCATTTCCATACGATAGACCAGCCGCCTCAGAACGACCAGCCGACCGGCGTGTCGGGATGAAAAACCACGACGCTCTTATCGCTGCCCGGAACGTCGATGCGTTCGGGCGCGACCATGGGGCTGGCCTTGAGGGTGACGCGCTCCTCGTTGGGCGCGAGGCCGTAGAACCGCGGGCCGTTCAGCGAGGCGAAGGCTTCCAGCCGGTCGAGCGCGCTCTCCTCTGCAAAAACCTGGGCGTAGACCTGCATGGCCACCGGCGCGTTGAAGATGCCGGCGCAGCCACAGGCACATTCCTTGGTGTCGGCGGTATGCGGGGCGGTGTCGGTGCCGAGGAAGAATTTTGCGTTGCCTGAGGTTGCGGCGCGTCTGAGTGCCAGGCGGTGCTCCTCGCTCTTGGCGATCGGCAGGCAATAGAGGTGCGGACGGATACCGCCCTTGAAGATGGCATTGCGATTGTAGGAGAGATGATGCGGCGTGATGGTGCCACCGACGCGCGGACCGTTTGCCTCGACGAAGGCCACGCCCTCCTTCGTCGTGATGTGCTCGAGCACGACTTTCAGGCCCTGATGGCGCTTGAGCAGCGGCGCCAGGACCTTGTCCAGAAACACCGCCTCGCGATCAAAGATGTCGACGTCGGCGTCGGTCACTTCACCGTGCACAAGCAGCGGCATACCGGCCTTCTCCATCGCCTCAAGTCCGCGGGCGATCTGCTCCATGGAGGTCACGCCATGCGCCGAGTTAGTCGTGGCATGCGCCGGATAGAGCTTGGCCGCGACCCACACGCCCTCGCTCTTGCCGCGTAAAAGTTCGGCGGGATCGGCGCCATCGGTCAGGTAGCAGGTCATAAGCGGCTCGAATTTCAGTTCGGCCGGTACCGCTCTGCGGATGCGTTCGCGATAGGCGGTGGCCTCGGCCACCTTGGTCACCGGCGGCACCAGGTTGGGCATGATGATGGCGCGGGCGAACTGGCGGGCCGTGTGAATCGCGCAGGCCGCCAGCATGGCACCGTCGCGCAGATGGACGTGCCAGTCGTCGGGGCGGCGGATCGAGAGCGTCGTGGGCCCATGTTCTGAGGGGAGAGGCATGAGGCGTTTCTACGCTTGCTCCCGCGCGGCCTCCAATGTTGATTGCGTGCATGACTGATCTCAAAGACGCCATCGCCTGGGCCCAGGGGGCCGAATCCCATTGGCCTCGAAGCATGTACATGCCCGACGGCCAGTTCGTGATGACCTACGATTCCGGCGAGAAGGCGCCCGACAACGAAGTGCTGGGCCCGGTGACGCCGCGCGGCGGCAATTCCGGCATCGTCTACCAGGGCGGCAAGCTCTTGGCCGAATGGGGCGACACCAACCGCGCCGACATGACCTTCAGCGTCGCCAAGAGCTATCTCGCGCTGCTGGCCGGACTGGCGTTAGGCGACGGGCTGATCAAAAGCCTCGACGACAAGGTCGCGGGCTACGTCTCGGACGACGGCTTCACGAGCGACCAGAACAAGGACATCACCTGGCGCCACCTGCTGACGCAGACCAGCGAATGGCAGGGCTTTGTCTTCGGCAAGGAAGACGGCATCGACCATAACCGAGTCGTCGGCGTCACCGTCGCCAACGCGCCCAAGGGCACGCGCCGCGCGCTCAAGAAGCCCGGCACCTTCTACGAATACAACGACGTGCGCGTGAACCGGCTGAGCTACTCGCTGCTGCAGCTCTTCAAGGAGCCACTGCCTCAGGTCCTGAAGCGCCGCATCATGGATGCGATCGGCGCCTCGTCGGGCTGGAAGTGGGACGGCTACAAGACCTCGACCGTCACGGTCGCTGGCAAGCCGATGCTCTCCGTGCCCGGCGGCGGTCATTGGGGCGGCGGCATCGTGATCTCCGCCCGCGATCTCGCATTGATGGGCCAGCTTGTCGCCAACGGCGGCACCTGGGACGGCAAGCAGGTGCTGCCCAAGGGCTGGACGGCGGAGCTGGTGAAACCCTGCCCGGTTGCACCGTTCTACGGCCTGATGTGGTGGCTCAACACCGACAAGCGGCAGTTCGCGGCGGCGTCGGAGCAGAGCTACTTCGCGCTGGGCTGGGGCAGCCACATCGTGTGGATCGAGCCGGCGCACGATCTGGTCGTGGTGCTGCGCTGGATCGACCGCAAGAAGGCGCCGGGCTTCGTCGAACGTCTGCTGGGCGCGATCAAGAAATGAACCTCGACTACTCCGCCGTCCCCAAAATGCCGGACGGCCGCACCGCCGCCGAATATATCGCCTCGATCGCCGCCCAGTCCGAGGCCGTGCGCGTACCGATGGGCCCAAGAAGCGCCGGAGGGGGCGGCAGGATGATGTGGCACGTCTGGGGCGGCAATTCGGGCAAGCCGATCCTGCTACTGTTCCATGGCGGCTCTGGTTCGTGGATCCACTGGATCAGGAACGTGATCCCGCTGTCGCAGCACTTTACGATCTACGCCGCCGACATGCCGGGCCTCGGCGACAGCGACTCGCCCGACGACGTGCGCGACGTCTGGTCGGTGACGCATTGTGTCAAGACCGCGATGGACGCCCTGATCCCGCGCGACAGGGACTATGCCATCACCGGCTTCTCCTTCGGCGGCATGGTGTCGGGCCACATCTCGACCCTGGTCGACGAGCGCCTGCGCCGCATCGTGCTGGTCGGCGCCGGCGGCCTGAAGGCCACGCGCAAGCCCACGGAGAAGCTGCACAAACTGCTACCCAGCATGCCCGCCGAGACCCTGGCGGCCGAGGCGCGGCGCAATCTTGAGCTGCTGATGCTGCACGATCCCAAGAACATCGACGGCGTGGCGATCTACATGCAGATCCTGAACACCACGCGCGCCCGGACGCGCAGCCGCGACATGGGCATCGCCGGCGCACTGAGCAATGTCCTGCCGAGAGTGAAGACGCCGCTCACCGGCATCTGGGGCGAGTTCGATTCGACGACCTATCCTCACATCCAGGAACGCATCGACCTCTTTCGCGCCCTGCAGCCGGACTTCAAGATGAACGTCATTCCCGGCGCCGGGCATTGGGTTGCCTACGAGGCGGCCGAGGCCTTCAACGCGACGTTGATCGAAACCTTGAGGCAAATATGAAAACCCAGGTCGACGAAGTCGCGGCGGGCGTCTACCGGCTCTCGACCTTCGTGCCGGCGGTCGGGCCGACCGGATTCACCTTCAACCAGTTCCTGGTCGTGGGCGACGAAGCGCTGCTGTTCCATTACGGCCAGCGCGCGCTGTTCCCGCTGATCGCCGACGCCGTGAAGCGCGTCATCCCGCTCGACAGGCTGCGCTGGCTGACCTGCAGCCACGGCGAGGCCGACGAATCGGGCGCGCTCAACGAATTGCTGGCGGCGGCGCCAAATGCCACGCCGGCGCACGGCATGATCGGCTGCAACATCTGGCTGCGCGATTCGTCCAACCGCGATCCGCGCGTGCTCAAGGACGGTGAGGTGATCGACCTGGGCGGCAAGCGCGTGCGCTGGCTCGACACACCGCACCTGCCACATGGCTGGGACGCCGGGCTTCTATACGAGGAGACGACGGGAACGCTGTTCAGCAGCGATCTCTTCACCCAGGTCGGCGCCCATCCTGTGTCGTCCGGCTCCGACATAGTGGCGCCCGCGATCGCCACGGAGCAGCGGCCGCCCTTCCTGCCGGTCACCGCCAAGACTAGCGGGCAGCTACGCAAGCTCGCCGAGTTGAAGCCCAGGACGATCGCGCTGATGCATGGACCCGCTTTCACCGGCGATGGCGGCGCGGCACTGGCTGCGATGGCCGATCACTACGGTGCTGCCTTCAACCCCAGCGACGCGAGATAGCTCCAGCGGATCTGGCCGTTCCTGAACTGGATGCCGTCGAGATATTGTGCCGTGGCCCGCGCCACCACGTCGCGCGGCGGCGGCGTGGCGGTGCGGCCATCGGCGAAGGCCACGATCTCGTCCCAGCCCGCGGGACGCGGGATAGAGACCACGGTCGAAGGTGTGTCGAGATTCTTGTAGGTCCAGAAGCTCCAGCCGATGCCGTGGCGCTCGTGCAGCTCGCGGAAGCCCTGGTTCCAGGCATCCGTCAGTTCGCCGGTCTCGCCGATGAACAGCGGCACGTCGTAGCGCGCGGAAAAGTTCAGATGACGCTGGATCGAGTCGCGCTTCGTGCTCGCCCAGAACGAATGATAGGTATAGGCGAGATTCTTCGCGAAGGGCGAGCCGAACATGGCGAAGGTCGAGCTCCATTGTCCGCCGGCAAGGAAGATGATGCGGCCGGGATCGACCGCGCGCACCGCCTCGGTGACGCGGCGATAGAACGGCTCCAGCCGCGGATTGAGCGTCGCCGTGTCGTGGTAGGGCGCGATCGGCTCGTTCAGGAGATCGTATCCCAGGATCGCCGGATTACCGCTGTAGCGCTCGGCGATGGCGCGCCACAGCTTCAGCGTGAGCTCGCGGTTGCGCGGCACGTAGAACATCAGCGGATAGCCCGGGCCGTCGTCGTGGTTGATGCCGGTCTGGCCGCCGGGTGCTGCATGCAGGTCGACGACCACGTAGAGGCCGGCCTCGCGCGCCCAGCCGATGGCGCGATCGAGCAACGCCCAGCCCTCGCCCTCGATGCGGCCGTCCTCGGCCATGAACAGCCGGTAGTGCAGCGGAATGCGCACCAGATTGAAGCCGGCCGACTTGATGAAGCCGATGTCGTCCTGCGTGACGTAGGTATCGCGATAGCGCTGCCAGAAGCGCTGCGATTCCTCGCGGCCTAAAAGGCGCTCGAAGGCGCCATAGATCTGGCGCGGCGCCTTGGCCTTCTCGAACTTGAACATGTAGCCCTCGGGCATCAGCCAGTTGCCGAGGTTGATGCCCTTGAGCTGCAGGGTCGTGCCGTCGGCCGCGACGAAGCGCTTGCCCTCGATGCGCACGAGACCGCTCTGCGCGGATGCCGGCATGGCAAGCAGCAAGGCAAGAAACAGAGACAGCCAACGCATGACGCCAGCCTAGCAGACGGTTAGGCTCGGCTCGATGATTCTTGCCGCCCTGCTGCCGGTCGCCCTCCTCGTCATCGTCGTCGCGGTCGAGCGGCTGCGTCTGCCGGTATTCCTTGCCGTCATGGCAGTGGTCGTGGCCTACGGCGTCGCCGCCGACATGACCTTTCATTCCGTCGGCAAGGCGTTCGGTCTCGGCTTCGTGCAAAGCCTCGAGCAGGTCGGCCTGCTGGTCGTGGCGGGCGCGCTGGTCACCGCTCTGCTGGCACGTCCGCCACTCGGCGCCCGCTGGGCGGCGCTGGCGGGCGCGCTGGCCGGACTAGGCGGCTCGGCGGCCGGCGGCCTCGCGCTCCTGCAGCCAATCGCCAGCGGAGCGCCGCGCCGCGCCGTCGGTCTGGCACTCACGCTGCTCGCGACGCAGGCCCTGATCGCTCCCGCGCCTCTCGCAGTCGCGGCAGCGTCAGTGCTCAAGGTCGACCTGCAGCTGATGCTGGCGATCGCCCTGCCGGTCGCCTGCCTTGGCGCCGGCGCCGTGTGGTTCTATCTCGCCCGTCTCCTGTCCGACGAGGGCGCGCGCGGCCGCCTCTCGTGGACGTTGCTCGCCGTCGTCATCCCGCTGGCGTTGCTGATCGTGCAGGCCGTGGCGCAGATGCCGACCGAGCCGCTCGGGCGCGGCGGCGCGCGTGAATTCTATACCGGCATCAGCGGCGGCCTGATGCTGGCGGTGCTGACCATTGCCCTTGCCCTGATCGCGGTGCGCCGTTGGCCCACCGCAACACTCGCTGACGCGAGCTGGGCACCGCTGCTGCTCGCCGTCGGCGCAGCCGGCGGCTTCGCCCGCGTGCTCGACGAGACCGGCATGGCCGAGCTTTGGGCCGAGCGCGTTCTCGATCCACGCCTCGGCGTGCTGGCGCCCTTTCTCGCTGCCGCCATCGTAAAGACCCTGCAGGGCAACTCGCTCAGTGCCGTGCTGACGGCGACCGGCATGATCGAGCCGATGCTGCCGGCACTCGGCCTCGACAGCGCGTCAGGCCGCGCTCTTGCCGCAGCTGCGGCCGGCGCCGGCTCGATCGCGATCTGTCATTTCAATGATCCACTGTTCTGGATTGCCGCCCACATGGGTGGCCTCAGCCCGCGTCGCGCGCTGCTCGTGATCTCGGGCGGCAGCCTGGTGCTGGGCGTCGTGGCGGCAGGCGCACTCGCGTTGCTGTCGCTGGTGCTGCGCTAGTTACTCGAACTTTACGCCGGACGCCTTCACTGCCGGCGTCCAGAGCTTGCGGTCTTCCTCGATGAAGGCTTGCAGCCCCTTGCGGCCGGGCGGCGGCATATCCATGCCGAGGTCGCCGGTGAAGCGACCGCCGATCTCGGGCTTCTGCAACGCTTCGGCCAGGACCGATTCGATGCGTACTAGAATCGGCTCGGGCGTCCCGGCCGGCGCGCCGACGCCGTACCACGAGGTGGCGACGTATCCCGGTAGCGTCTCGGCGATGGTCGGTAGCTCGGGCGCCGCTTTGGAGCGCTGGGCCGAGGTCACGGCCAGACCCTTGATCTTGCCGGAGCGCACCTGGCCCAGCATCGAGGAGATGTTGGCGAACATCATGTGCACCGTGCCGGACATCAGGTCGGGATAGGCCGGTCCTGCGCCCTTGTAGGGCACGTGCACGATGTCGACACCGGCCATCGCCTTGAAGAGCTCGCCGCTCAAATGCAGCGACGAGCCCGGCCCCGACGACGCGAAGGCGTACTTGCCCGGCTCGCGCTTGATGAGCGCGATCAGCTCGGCGACCGACGCCACCGGCAGGCCGGGCGTTACGCCCAAAAGGTTCGACAGCAGCGCGATCAGCGAGATCGGCACGATGTCCTTGTCGGCGTCGTAGGGCATCTTGCTGTAGAGCATCGGGTTCAGCGTGTGGCTGGCCACCGAGATCAGGCCCAGCGTGTAGCCGTCGGGCGCGGCGCGCGCCAAATCGGTGGTGCCGATATTGCCGCCGGCCCCGCTCTTGTTGTCAACCACCACCGTCTGGCCGAGCGCGCGGCCCAGCTGGTCGGCGATCAGACGGCTGGAGGTGTCGGTGCCGCCACCCGGTGCGAAGGGCACGATGAAACGGATCGTCTTGGCCGGCCACGGCGCCTGCGCGCGGCCGATCGCCGGCGCGGCAAGTGCCGGAAGAGCGGCCAGAAGGGAGCGTCTCTGCAACATCGCTCGCGAGTTTGGCCTTCCCGCTTCCCGGCGGCAACGATAGCGTGCCGCACAATGAATTCGCCGGGAGATACAGGTTCGGAACGCGCCGTCGAACGACCGGTGCGGGAGCTGCTGGCGTCGCCGGACTTCCTGCGGCTGTGGCTGGTCGGCGCCTTCGCCAACGCCATGCGCTGGCTCGAGCTGCTGGCCTCGGGCCTGTTCGCCTACCAGGTCACCGGCTCGGCGCTGGCCGCCACCGCCGTGGTCGCCGCACGGCAACTGCCGCAGCTCCTGTTCGGCGCCTTCGCCGGCGCGGTCTCCGAAGCGGTCAACCGCAAGCTGGTGGTGTCGCTGGCGCTGCTGGTGCCGGCCGTCGTTTCGACCGTGCTGGCGACGCTTGCCACCGCCGGCCATCTCGAGCTCTGGCAGGTGGCGCTGGGCAATCTGATCTCCGGCCTGATGTGGTCCACCGAAATGTCGACGCGGCGGCGCATGGTCGGCGAAGTCGCGGGGCCGCAGCGCATCGTGCCTGCCATCGCGCTCGACTCGGCGACCAACGCCGCCACCCGCATGGTCGGCCCGCTGCTCGGCGGCTTTGCCTTCGAATGGCTGGGCATGCAGGGCGCCTACACGCTGACGGCGCTGGTGCAATTCGCCTGTGCCTTTGCGCTCACCGGTCTGGTCTACGAGCAGACGATCCATCGTCTGGCGTTGTGGCAAATCCCGCGGCAAATCGCCGAGGGCCTGGCCTATGCCCGCACCAAGCGCGTCATCCTGCTGGTATTCGGCATCACCATCATCACCAACGCCTTTGCGTTCGCCTACTCGGGCCTGGTGGCGCCGCTGGGGCTCAGCGTGTTCGGCGTCACGCCCGGCCTTGTCGGCCTGCTGGCGGCGGCCGAGCCGACCGGGGCGCTGATCGGCGGCGCGCTGATCGCCGCCGGCATCGTGCGCTGGGAGCGCCAGGTCGTCTTCGTCAGCGGCTCGGCGATGTTTCTGGTGGCGCTGATCGTGCTGGCGCTGTCACCCTCCTACTGGCTGGCGCTCACGGTGCTGACCCTGGGCGGTCTCGGCACCGCGGCCTTCGGCAACATGCAGACGACGCTGATGCTCACCGAAGCGCCGGCCGCCATGCGCTCCCGCCTGATGGGAGTCGTCACGATGTGCATCGGCACGGGGCCGCTCGGTGTGGTGGCTGCCGGCGCGCTGTCGGACCATATCGGACCGCGCGGCGCGGTGCTGGCGATCGCAATGTCGGGACTGTTGCTGACAGTGGCGCTCGTGGCCTGGTTGCGGCGGCGCTAGTAAAGGATATCCGCATGAGCACCGATATCGTCGTCGAAACCACTTCAGGCCGCGTGCGCGGCAGGACCGAGCGTGGGGTCAGCGTCTTCAAGGGCATTCCCTACGCCGCCCCGCCGCTCGGCGAGCGCCGCTTGCAGCCGCCGCAAAAGCCCGAACCGTGGAGCGGCGTGCGCGATGCGCGAGCCTACGGCAACAGGGCGGTGCAGAACGACAACGTCTTCGCCCTGCCGGCCGACCTGCTGGAACTGTTCACGCTCGGGGGAATCGAGAAGACCGACGAGGACTGCCTCTATCTCAACGTCTGGACGGCGGGACTTTCGGGCGCAAAACGCCCGGTGCTGTTCTGGTGCCATGGCGGCGGCTTCATCACCGGCTCAGGTTCCTCGCCGTGGTCCGACGGCGCCAATCTCTGCCGCCTCGACGATGTCGTGGTCGTCTCGTTCAATCACCGGCTGGGAGCGCTGGGCTACCTCCACCTCGAGGACATCGCCGGCCCGGATTTCACCGGCGCCGGCACGGCCGGCATTTTAGACATCGTGGCGGCGCTGGAATGGGTGCGCAATAACATCGCGGCGTTCGGCGGCCATCCCGGCAACGTCACGATCTTCGGTGAATCGGGCGGCGGTGCCAAAGTGAGCGTGCTGCTGGCGCTGCCCGACGCCAAGGGCCTGTTCCACAAGGCCATCATCCAGAGCGGGCCGGCGGTGCAGATGGCCGAGCGCGCCGACGGCAACAGGACGGCGCAACAGGTGCTCGACCATCTCGGGCTCGACGCCAGGCGCGCCAACGAGCTGCGCAAGCTGCCGGCAGCGCGCCTGCTCGAAGCGCAAGTTGCCGTTCTGGCCGGCATCAAGCAGGCCAGCACCGCCGACCGCCGACGGCTCGGCTTCAATCCGGTGATCGACGGCAGGATCTTCCCCGGCGGGCCGTTCACACCGGAGGCGCCGGCGGTCTCGGCCGGCGTGCCGCTGATGATCGGCACCAACAAGGACGAGATGACCCTGTTCATCGGACACCTGCCATGGGTGACCGAGGCCACGTTCGAGAACCTGCCGGAGGCGATCGCGCCCTATCTCGGCGCGCGCTCCGCCGAGATTGTCGCGACCTATAGCAAGGCACAGCCGCAATCGCGACCCGACGAGATCGCCATCGCCATCGTCTCCGACCTCGGCATCCGTTCGCTGTCGCTGCTGATGGCCGAGCGCAAGCTCGCGCAACAGGCGGCACCAGTGTTCGTCTATCTCTTCACCTGGCAGACGCCGGTGCTGGGCGGTCGGCTGCGCGCCTGCCACACGTTGGAGATCCCCTTCGTGTTCGGCAATCTCGAGACCGCCGCCCTCACCGGCGACGACCCGACGCGGCTGGCGCTGGGCGACAGGATGAGCCGCGCCTGGATCGCCTTCGCGCGGCACGGCAGGCCGGGCCATGCCGGGTTGCCCGTCTGGCCCGCCTACTCGACGACGGAGCGGCCAACGATGATTTTCGACGCGACCTGCCGGGTGGAAAACGACCCGATGGCCGCCGAGCGGGGGGGCTGGGCCTAGGAGCTTTTCGGGCCCGGATTGAGATATTTTCTCACCGTTTCTCACCACAGTGAGAAACATATAATGCTTATGCCAGCAGCATTATTCGCGATTTTCTCACTTTCTCACCACACCCCCTAGAGGCCGTTCAGCATCCGCCAGACCTTTTCCGGCGTTGCCGGCATGTCGATGTGGCGGCCGCCGAGCGCATCGACCACGGCGTTCATCACCGACGGCAAGGCGCCGGCACAGCCGGCCTCGCCGCAGCCCTTGATGCCCATGCGGTTGGTCTTGCAGGGCACCGAATGGTTCTCGATCGAGAAATCCGGCGCATCCGACGCGCGCGGCATGGCGTAGTCCATGTAGGAGCCGGTGATGGCCTGGCCCTGCTCGTCGTAGACCGTGCGTTCCATCAGCGCCTGGCCGATGCCCTGGATGACGCCGCCATGCGCCTGGCCGGCGACCAGCATCGGATTGATGACCGTGCCGAAGTCGTTGACCATGAAATAGCGCACGACCTCTATCACCCCGGTGTCGCGGTCGATCTCGACCTCGGCGATGTGGCAGCCGTTGGGAAACGAGAATGGCGGGTTGTCGGAGATGTGGCTGACGTCGAGCGACTGCGGCACGTCGGCCGGCAGCTTCAGCCCGCCGCGCAGCTTGTCGGCCAATTCGACGATCGAGACGCCGCGATCGGTGCCGGCGATGGTGAAGCGGCCGCGCGAGAATTCGATATCGACGGCCGAGGCTTCGAGCACGTGTGCCGCGATCTGCTTGCCCTGCTCGATCAGCTTGTCACCAGCCTCGAGGAAGGCCTGCGAGGCGACCAGTGCCGATTTGGAACCGCCGGTGCCGCCACCGACCTTGAGCTGGTCGGAATCGCCCTGCAGCAGGCGGAAGCGCTCGAACGGGATGCCGGTATGGGCGGCGAGCACCTGGGCAAAGGGCGTGGCGTGGCCCTGGCCGTAGTCCAGCGTGCCGCTCAGCATGGTGATGGTGCCGTCGCCCTCGAAGCGGATGCCGCCATATTCCTTGCTCGGCGGGCCGGTGACCTCGAGGTAGGAGCCGATGCCGCGGCCGCGCAGCTTATTGCCCGACGCACTCTCCTGCTTGCGCTTGTCGAAGCCCTGCCAGTCGGCGGCCTTCAGCGCCTTGTCGAGGATGGTGGTGAATTCGCCCGAATCGTAGTTCATGCCCGACGGCGCCTTGTAGGGCATCTGCTCCGGCGCGATGTGATTGCGCCGGCGCAGCTCGACGCGGTCGATACCCATCTCGCCCGCCGCGGTGTCGATCAGGCGCTCCATGTAGTAGTTGCCCTCGGGCCGGCCGGCGCCGCGATAGGCCGCGATAGGCGTGGTGTTGGTGAACACGACCTTGGAGTTCACCTCCATCGCCGGCGTCTTGTAGACGTCGATGACGTTCTTCACCGCATTGGTGGTCGCAGGCATCGGCGGATAGATGTAGGCGCCGGCATTGCCGGTGCCGCTGAGACGCACCGCGAGGAACTTGCCGTCCTTGTCGAGCGCCAACTCGGCCACGCGCTGGTGATCGCGGCCGTGATGGTCGCTCAAGAAGCTCTCGGAGCGCTCGTCGGTCCATTTCACCGGCCGGCCGAGTTTTTTACTGGCCAGCAACAGCGGCCCGTACTCCGGATAGACCTGCGACTTCATGCCGAAGGAGCCGCCGACATTGCCGGTCAGCACGCGCACCTTGTCGGCCACCTTGTCGGGCGGCACCTTGAGCACGTCCTTGGCCAGCCCGCCGCGCAGCCCGATCACGCCCTGGCAGCCGACATTCAAGGTCCAGCGCTCGCTCTTGGGGTCGTAGGAGCCGATCGCCGAGCGCGGCTCCATGGCGTTGACGATGATGCGGTTGGAGACGATCTCCAGGCGCGTGACGTGCGCTGCCTCGGCGAAGGCCTTCTTCACCGCTTCGGCGTCGCCATAGTGGAAGTCGAGCGCGAGGTTGCCCGGGACGTCGTCATGAAGCTGCGGCGCGCCGGGTTTTAGCGCATCGGCCGGTGTGGTGACGGCGGGCAGATCCTCGATGTCGAGTTCGACGGCTTCGGCCGCGTCCTTGGCCTGCACCGCCGTCTCGGCCACGACGCAGGCCACCGCCTCGCCGACATAGCGCACCTTGCCCTTGGCAAGCGACGGACGCGGCGGCGTCTTCATCGGCGAGCCGTCGCGCTGCGGGATGTTCATGCCGCAGCGCAGCGGGCCGAAGCCCGCCGCCTCGAGATCCGAATCGGTCAGGATCGCCAGCACGCCCGGCAGGGCGGACGCAGCCTTGGTGTCGATGCCCTTCAGGATGCCGTGCGCGATCTTCGAACGCACCATCACCGCATAAGCCTGGCCCGGCAGGCTGATGTCGTCGGTGTAGCGGCCCTCGCCGCGCAGCAGCGTCGGATCCTCCTTGCGCGGCACCGGCTGGCCGACGCCGAATTTCATCAAGGCAAGATCGTTGTCACTCAACGCGTCCATGGACCTACCTCGTCATTTTCCAAAACGAACGCCACCCCACCCCGAGGAGCAGTCCTCGGGGCGTGTTAGCAATTTTCGCGCCTGCGCTTTTACTTCAGCGGCGAGTAGTTCGTCGGCATCAGCAGCGTCGAGTGCATCTCGGCCAGCAGCGGCGGGCCCTTGGCGAGATAGGCCTGCCACGCCGGATCCTTCATCGCCGCGGCGCGGGCCTCGAAGCGCTCCTGCAGGTTCTTGTAGCGCCACAGATGCAGCCACTCGTTGGGCTGCGGGAACTCGCCCGTCCAGGCGCCCCAGATCGGCGAGTACTTGTCGCGCGCCTCGCGCACTTCCTTGAAGTTCTTGCCGTATTGCGCCGCACCCCCCAGCACCGTGCGATAGATGCGCAGCTCGTAGATGTTGCCCTTGGTGCCGTCGTCGGGACGGATATCGACCACGGCATTCATCAGCCGCAGGTCCTGGCGCTGCACCAGCGGGCGGATCACGGGGATGTAGCCCTCCGTCCACGCCTTGTGCTTCATCAGCTCGGTCCGCAGGCGCGTGCGCTCTTCGTAGCTGTCGTACTTCCACAGGTGCCAGATCTGGTTCAGCGCGCCGAACTCGGCCGTCCAGTAGCCGTGGTTGACGCCGTAATTCTGGCCGCGTGCTGGCCGGCCGATCGTCTCGGCGGCCTTGAGGTATTCCGGCATCTTGCCGGGTGCGAGCGTGTAGCAGCGAAGTTCGTAGACCATTTTAATCTCCTCCAGGAAATTACGGGTGCGGGTTCTTCGGCGGATGGGCTTTCACCGCCTCTTCGTTGATATCGGCGCCCCAGCCGGGCCGGGTCGGCACGATCAGTTCGCCATTCTCTATGACCGGCGGGTGCGTGACCAGATCGTCCTTCCACGGCACGTCGTCGATATCGATCTCCATGATGCGGAAGTTGGGCATGGCGGCACACAGGTTGGCGCTCATCAAGGTCGACATGTGGCCGTAGAAATTATGCGGCGCGCAGTTGATCTCGTAGGCCTCGGCCATGGTCGAGATCTTGAACGACTCGTTCAGCCCATTCCACGGCACGTCGATGATGGAGACGTCGATCGAGCGGTTCTCGAAGAACGGCCGGAACTGGCGGCGGCCGAATAGCGATTCGCAGGAGGCGATGGGCATGGCGGCGCGGTCGCGGATCAGGCGCAGGCCTTCGGGATCGTAGGAGTCGATCTCCAGCCAGAAGAGATTGTAGGGCTCGCAGGTCCGCGCGACCTTGATGTAGCCCTCGGTCTTGAAGTTGAAGTTGGTGTCCAAAAGGATGCCCATCTCGGGTCCGGCGCCCTGGCGGAAGGCGGCGAGCCCGTCGGCGATGGCCGCCAGCGTGCCGCCGTCGGCATTGAGCTCGGGGCCGCCCGGTGTGCGGCCAAAGCCCGGCTGGTGCATGTTGGCCGGGGTGAGATCGAAGCGGAAGATATTGGTCTTGAGCGCCTTGAAGCCACGCTCCTTCACGTGCTTGCCGAGCTTCACGACGTCGTCGAGCGAGCGCACCGGATCGACCTTCATCATCTCGGCGTTGCGGAAGCGGTAGCTGCCGCAATGCGACCAGTAGAGCGGCAAGCGGTCGCGCACCGGGCCGCCGAACAGGGCATAGACCGGCACGCCCAGCGCCTTGGCCTTGACGTCCAAAAGGGCGTTCTCGATGGCGGCCATGGCCTGCTGGTTCATGCCGCCCGGCGCCTGGCGGGTGATGGCGTATTGCATCGACATGATGCGCTCGATCGGGCGCGGATCCTGGCCGATCAGGCCCTGCGCCATGCGGCGGATCACGGCGGTGAGGCCGGCGCTGCCGTAGCCTTCGTTGTATTCCGACCAGCCTATAATGCCGTCGTCGGTGGTGATCTTGAGGAACGAAAAGTCACGCCAGCCGGCGTCGCAATGCAGGTCCTCGATCTTGACGATCTTCATGGTTTCCCCCCGTGCTTTGGCCCAGCATAGACCAAGATTAAGCCGGAGCGGGACCCGACATGGCGCTATGCGGAAAAGGCATGCTCATCACCTTCACGGAAGTGAAGCGGCGCGACGAGCTCGATTTCAACGAATGGTACAACCGAGAGCACATTGACGAGCGCGTCAACTTGCCGGGCTTCAAGCGCGCCCGCCGCTACGTCGCGGTGAAGGGTTCGCCGAAATATTTCGCCACCTATGAATGCTCCAAGGTCGGCGATCTCGCGACTCCCGGCTACCTCGCCCTGCTCGCTAACCAGACGGCGTGGAGCCAGAAGGTCATGGCGGGTTTTACGCGGTTCAATCGCTACGCGCTACGCATCCAGGTCGACCTGACGCATGGCGAGGGCGGCGCCATCACCTGCCTGCGCTTCACCCCCGACCTGCACAGCCGCCTGCCGCTGATCGCCTGGCTGCGCGACGAGGCCCTGCCCAAGGCCATCGCCCGGCCCGGCATGCTGGGCGCTGCCGCGGGCGAGAACGATCTCGACATCGCCAATGCACCGGCCAAGGCACAGGGCCTCGACTATCCGCGCGCCGACGATGCCGAATGGGTCGTGCTGCTGGAGTCGGCCGAGGCAGCCGCGGGCGAGTCTGCGGCACGGGCATTGTTCAAGCTCGCGGCACTTAAAAAATTCGGCGCGACAAAGGTGCCGGTTGTTGGCAGCTACCGGCTGCTTTACGGCAATAGTCGGTGACTGTCCGAAACAAGATCGCCCTGCTGCGTCTGATCACGCTGGTGCTG
>CAMDQJ010000088.1 GCA_945905835.1 Asaia bogorensis | reverse complement strand
TCCGGAGCCGACATTACGCTCGAAGCTCTCGCCGTAGTTACCGACCTGCTTGACGATGTTGTAGACCCACTTCTCGTCGACGCCGAGCGCCTTGCCCATGCCGGGGGTGACGCCGAGGATGCGCTTGATCGACGGATTGTCGCTCTTCACCATTTCGTCGACGTTCTTCGACGAAATGCCGTTTTCCTCGGCCTCGAGCATGGCGAACAGCGCCCAGCGCACGACGTCGGCGAACTGGTTGTCGCCGTGGCGCACCACCGGGCCCAGCGGCTCCTTGGAGATGATCTCCGGCAGGATGATGTAGTCGCCCGGGTACGATGCGTTGGCGGCGCGGGTCGAGTAGAGGCCCGAGGCGTCCGTCGTGAACACGTCGCAGCGGCCGGAGAAGAACGCGGCGCGCACTTCCTCGATCTTCTCGATGACGACGGGCTTGAAGCTCATCTTATTGGCGCGGAAGTAGTCGGCAAGGTTGAGTTCGGTCGTGGTGCCGGGCTGCACGCAGACGGTAGCGCCGTTCAGCTCCTTGGCGCTCTTCACGCCGAGCTTCTTGTTCACCATGAAGCCCTGGCCGTCGTAGTAGTTGATGCCGGTGAAGTCGAAGCCCAGCGCGGTGTCGCGGGTCAAGGTGTAGGTCGTGGTGCGCGACAGGATGTCGACTTCGCCCGACTGTAGCGCGGTGAAGCGCTGCTGCGCCGTGGTCGGCACGTACTTCACCTTCTCGGAATCGCCGAACAGCGCCGCTGAGACAGCGCGGCAGACGTCGACGTCGAGACCGGTCCACTTGCCTTGGCTGTCGGCCAGCGCAAAGCCGGCAACGCCGGTGCTGACGCCGCAGATCACCTGGCCGCGCGCCTTGACGGCATCGAGGTCCTTGCCGGCATGAGCGGTACTGGCCAAGCCAGCGATCGAGAGCGCTGCAACTCCGGCGGCTGTGAATTTATTGAACATGAATTTCTTCCCTCGTGGTTGGAACACGCCTTGCTTGCTGCCTCTCAGGCCTGGGCGGGCGATGGGGCAATAGGTAGGCGATCAGGCGGTGCGGCGCAACGCTGCGCCGGCGATCGAAGCTTCGTCTACAGCCGGCCGTCTAGAGCCGGTCCGGGCTGCGGTCGACGAACGGATTCTGGCTCCACGGCTCAGCGCCCTGCAGGCCGCGGAAGCGGTCGGTGTCGGATTCCGCCTTGTTGCGCCGGCCGACGGCGGTGCGCACGTCCTGCTGCCATTGGCGGAAGGCGACCAAGGCGTCGGCGCCAAGTCCGGCGTTGCCGCCCTTTTCCGAGATATAGGGAGCGGGATCGACGAACTGGCCGTTCACGATCGTCGAGAAATGCAGATGCGGGCCGGTCGAACGGCCGGTCGAGCCGATATAGCCGATCAGGTCGCCGCGGCGGATGTGCGCACCGGGGCCGACGCCATCGGCGAAGCGCGACATGTGCGCGTAAAGGGTCTCGAAATTGTCGGCATGGCTGATCTTAACCGTGCGGCCGTAGTTGAAGTACCAGCCCTGGTGATTGATCACGCCGTCTGCGGCGGCAAAGATCGGTTCGCCGGTCTTGCCCTCGAAATCGATGCCGTTGTGGAAGCCGCCGCCGGAGCTGCGGCCGTAGTAGCGGCGGATGCCGAACGGCGATGACGTGCGCGCGGCCGGACGCGGCTCCGCGAGCGCCGTGCGGCCCAGCCGCTGGCCGTTCTCGTCGAACCAGCCTTCCGGCTGGTTGGGCGGGGCGAACCACCAGAGTGTGCGCTTGGCGGCGCCATCGTTGAGGCTGGCGTAGAGCAGGCGGGGCGCCCCGTCGGCAGTGCGGCCGTGTGCCACTTCGATCTTGGCGGGGTTGGGGGCGGCGGTGGAGATCGCCTTGGTGAGTTCGGTCACGGTCGCCGGGTTGGCGCCGGACGGGGCAAGGCTCGCCCCGAGCGTGGCGCCGGTCGCCTTCACGCTGGCAACAGTGCTCGGCAGCAGGGTGCGCGCGACCACGGCGGTAATGCCGCCGGCCGTCGGCAGGCTCGAGATGCGTTCGTCATCGGCCTCGGTGGCGCCGGGCGCCAGCTTGTAGCCAAAGCTGCCGTCGTCGTTGCGCTTGAGGTCGACGGCCAGCGAGCGGTTGGAATAGATCTGCAGCGAGGCCAGCCGCTTGGGATTGTCCTTGCCCTGCGACTCGAGCACGGCGCGGCCTGAACTCGCGACCCTGCTGTCGTTCTGGCTCAGGGCCTGGGCTACCGCCGCGGCGGCGTTCTGGGCGTCGGCCGGGTCGATCTTGAGGCTGGCGAGCTGTTCGGCGACCGAACCGTCGGCCGGCACGGCGAACGGCTGGACATCGGGAGCCGGGGCGGCGTTGGTATTGCGGGCGTTGTTGATCTGGGACTTGGAGGGAGCCTTGGTCTGGGCGACGGACGCCGCAGCGCCCATCAGCTGGAGGGAGACGATTGCAGCGGTCGCCAAGGTAAGAGTGCGAACGCTTCGCCAGCTCTCGGCGCGTTGCTCACGCGTCGTGGTCCACGCCATCGGCCTCTCCATTACCCAGTCAGTCTTAATTGCGTTCGAGCCCGAACCGCGTTTCACCGACCTTGTCCCCCGGTCGGAGCCCCCCGCTACAGCCCAATGTCGGGATACTGACGAGGGGTTTTCCCCAAGTCCATCCAAAAGTGGCAAAAATGCCACAGTGCCGATACACGCCTAACTATCTGTGATAGAATGATATTTCGGCTTATTTCCGGCTGCGATCCCTAAAAGTCGCAGGGGGTAAAACGCCGTCGTTTGCTGCATCGCGCAACGCCGGGTAGCGCGCGAGTAGTCCGGCCGCCTCGGCCATTTCCTCGGCATCGTTGAACACCGGCACCCCGGCTGCCTCCATGGTGGCAAACCAGTCGGCCTTGCCGGGCAGCGTGCCCATCATGCTGTGCATCAACGGCAGCCTGGCGCCGGCGGCCAGCTCGGCCAGCCGGCCGATTATCGGCGTGGCGTCGACCATGAACGGCACGACATGGATCATCAGCACCATGTCGTAGGCCTGTACGGCGTGGGTCATCGCCGCCTCAAGGGTGAGGCCGAAGCGGTCTTCCCGCGCATCGGCCAGCAGATCGAGCGGGTTGGCGACCGAGGCCTCGGGCGGCAGTTGCTGGCGCAGCGTGTCTGCCATGGCTTTGGGTAATGCGCCGAGGTCGAGGCCTTCCAGCGTGGCGCGGTCGGCGCAGATCACGCCCGGCCCGCCGGAGTTGGAGAGGATAAGCGCGCGCTTGCCCAGCCCTTGCGGGAAGCGGCCGAACGCCTTGGCTGCCACCAGCAGGCGGCGCAGGCTTTCAACGCGGACGATGCCACAGGACCGGCAGAAGGCGTCGATGGCGGCATCGTCGTTCACCACGGCGCCGGTATGGGCCGATGCGGCGGCGCCGCCGATCCCGGTGCGGCCGCCGAACAGGGCGATCACTGGCTTTTTGGCCGTCACGGCGCGGGCAACGGCGCGGAAGCGCTCGTGGTCTTCGATCGACTCGACGTAGAGAAGCGCGGCGCCAATCTCGGGTCGATCGCCCAGCCAGGCGAGGTAGTCCTCGACGCCCAGATGAACACCGTTGCCGACCGAGACCACCGACACCAGCGGCAGGGCGCGGGCGTTGGCCTTGTCGATGAACTCCTCGGCCAGGGCGCCGGACTGGGAGATGAAGGCCAGGCCATTGGCGGCGCCGGCGGCGCTGCCCGGCGGCAGGTCGCGCAGGAAGGTGGCGGCGAAGCGCCAGGCGGGATCGAGATGGACGATGCCGGCGCAGTTGGGGCCGGCGACGGTGACGCCGCGCGCAGCCGCGAGCTTCAGGAGTGCCTCGTTGCGGGCAGCGCCTATGGGCCCGGCCTCGGCGAAGCCGCCGGGCAGGATCAGGACGTTCTTGATGCCGCGGTCGGCGGCCTCGGCGACCGACTCGAGGATGGCGTCGGGCCGGATCACGATCACCGCCAGGTCGACCGGCGGATCGATGGCGGCGATCGAGGTCATCGCCTGGTAACCGAAAATCTCGCCGCCTTTGGGATTGACCGGCACCACGCGACCGCCATATCCCGCCTGACGCAGCATCTGCATGACCGCGCCGCCCGACGAGGTGGCGCGCTCGCCGGCGCCGACGACGGCGATGCTGCGGGGCGCGAAGAAGGGTTGTAGATCGCGGACGGCGTCTTTCATGGCCGTTCCGTTGCAGCACAGGGCGCGCAGGAGGACAAGCGATGACCGATCCAATCGAAATTCTCGTCCAGGGCCGCGCGCACGATCTCGGGGGCGACTTCGCCGTGCGTCGCGTGTTGCCTAGCGTGAAGCGCCGCATGGTCGGACCGTTCGTTTTCTTCGATCATTTCGGTCCGACGACCATTCCGCCGGGCGGCGGCATGGAGGTACGGCCGTGGTTCACACCGGATCGAGGATCTTGAGGTCCGAATGCATGACCACGCGCAGCGTCTTGGTCGGTTGCGCCAAAGTCGGAACAGACAGCGCCGTTACGGCGAACAGCAGGGCCGCGATAGCGAGGAGCGCACGACGCATCATGGTGGTTTCCTCAAACGTTGGGGCTCAAACGCTGGTGGGTGGCGTCCAGCTCGTCTCTTCGTCGAGCGGGTAGACCGGGCGCGGCAGCTTCGACCAGTTGAAGTTTGCCAGGATAGGCGAGGTCAGGCCCGGGCAATCGACTTCGTAGATCTGCTCCGGCTTGCAGAACTCGTCGAAGCCGCCGCGGAAATGGCCGCGGCTCTTGACCACGACGACCCGCGCCTGGGCGATGTCGAGGTCGAACATCTCGAACTGGCGTGGGTCCATGCACTGGGTGCGGAAGGAGATCACCACGAGCTGGATACCGCCGAGATCGAGCAGGACCGACGGGCCCATGTTGACCGTGGTGTCCTTGCGCACGCCGCGCCTGCCGACGAATTCGCCGTTGGAGAGCTTGACCACCCTGGCTTCGCAATCGAACGGCAGGGAGAATTCGTTGTTCTCGGCGCTGTTGAACGAGGCGGTGAAGGTCGCCCCTTCGCCCAGCTTGTGCGCCTGGGCGGCGAGCGCGGCATCGTAGAAGACGCCGAAGATCACGCCCTGCGCCTTGGCGCCCTTCAGCGCCCGCAGCAGGTAGGTGGTGTTGCCGCGTCCGCCGCCGCCGGGATTATCGCCGACATCGGCCAGGATGATCGGCTTGCGCCGCCGGTCGCGGCCGACCGAGGCGGCGAGCTGCACGGCGTCGGAGAGCGGCATCATTGAGCGCTTGAAGCGCTCCTTCATGCCCCAGGCGCGCTTGGCGATGTCGAGCGACAGGGCGCCGGCGGCCTTGCCGTTGGCGTTACGCGCGGTGACGACGGCGGTGAGGCCGTTCTTCGGGCTGTCGCTGTAGGCAAATCCCGCCATCACCGAGACGTTCATGATGTCGCCGCCGACTTTGGTCTGGCCGTACTTGATCAGGTCGGCGTAAGGGCCCTTGGCCGTCAGCAGCGAAATCTGCGGCGGCACCAGCGGCACCTTCATCATGGTGATGGCGGTGCGAGCGCCGGCCAGGCACTCGCGCATGTGCTTGGCGGCCTCGATGCCGCGCTCGCGGATGTCGGTATGCGGGTTCTCGAGATAGCCCACGAACACCGAGAGGTGATCGATCATCTTGCGCGAGACGTTGGCGTGCAGGTCGAACACGGCGACCAAGGGAATATCGGGGCCGACGGCGCGGCGCACGACTTCCAGCAGATCGCCGTCGGGATCGTCGGTGCCCTCGGCGAGGGCGGCGCCATGACAGGCCATGAACGCCGCGTCGAGCGGCAGCGATGCCTTGAGGCCCGCCTCGATCTCCACGAGGTATTTCTTGAAGAAGCTCTCCTCGACCGGCCCGCCGGGCGGCGCCACGCAGACGCGCAGGGGCACGGGCGTCCACGGACCGGTACGGTCCATCTCGGCGAAGAAGCCGGGCAGGTCGGGCAGGGTGATCGAGGCGCCGGAACGCGCCTCCGACACGATGCGGTTGCCGCGAATGTCGACATCCTGCTCGAAATCCAGCCCCGTCGACACCGGCGAGAAGCGATTGCACTCGATGGCGAATCCCAGAACGGCGATCCGCGGGTTGTCCTTGGACAACGTCTCCTCCTAGCGGTGGAGCGCGAGGAAGGCCTCCACCAGGCCATTGAACGTAGCGGCTTGTTCGAAATAGGGCGAGTGGCCGCCATCCGCAATATGCCGTGCCTCGGCGCGGGGCAGCCTTGCGGCGATCGCAGTTGCGAGAAAGGCCGGAAAGACCACGTCCTCGTCGCCGGCGATCAGCAGCGTCGGCACCGGAAAGTCCTTTAGATCGTCCAGGGTGCGCGTCGCGGTGCGGCGCAGGCCGGCCCGCACGCGCTCCTTGTCGAGCGCGCCCGACATCTCGTCGATGCTGAGATACAGAAGATGCAGGTGGGGGTGTCGTTCGGCAGCCCCTGTGCCCAGCGCCGGATGAATGCCGCGCGCCGCACCGGCCTTGAGCTTCGCCTCGGCATCTTTCAGCCACGCATCGTAACGCGTGCCGCCCGACGGATCGCAGCCGCGGCGATCGAGCGTGCCTGCGGTCGAGCTCATGACCAGTGCCTTGACGCGCTTGGGATGAGCGATGGCGTAGTCGAGCATCGTCCAGCCGCCCATCGACTGCGCCACCAGCCGCACCTCGTCGAGCTTGAGATGATCGATGAGTGCGGCGAGGTCGCCCGCGAAGTCGGCGGCATCGGGAGCGCCGGGCACATGATCGGACGGCGCGAAGCCGCGATGGGCGAAGGTGACGCAAGTGTAGTGCGGCGCGAAGTGCGCGACCTGCTGCCACCAGCTCAGGTGATTGCCGCCCAGCCCATGGGCGAAGATCAGCGCCGGACCGCTTCCTGTCACTTCATAGTAAAGGCCGCCAAACGGACGCTGCAGCCGGTCGATGCTGTGCGGAGGAGCCTTATAGGCGGTGGTCATGTCTTGCCCATCAGAAGAGGACGAGCGTAGACCCCGCGACACCGAGCGGCCAGCGGCCTGCGGCGAACAAACGGAATTTGCTTTCGAACAGCGGCGTGTCGCAGCCCGAGAGTCGCGCCAGCGCGAGCTGGTAGACGGCGTGGGACGCGGCACCCGCTGCGACATGAACCGATGCCTTGGCTGCATCACCGGCCCGCGCGGCGGCGGTCGCGGCCTTGCCGTGCACGAGGTCGCCAGTTTCCGTGGTGAGGTCGGTGAGCGCGCTCCACAGCGCGCGCTCGGGATAACGCTTTTCGGTCGCCGCGAGCAGCGTCTGGCGCAGCGCCTCCTCGCGGTTCCACCAGGCCGCCGACCAATCCGGCGACTGCATCGTCCGTTCGGCTTCGGGCCAGTCGTGCGCTCGCGCGATTTCGAGGGGACCGAGACCGATCGCCTCGGCGTAGACGCGAGCGTCTGCAAGATCGCCGTCGGTCAATTCCTCGCCGAGGGCGGCAAACCACGATGCCGCCCGAACCTCCACGCGCAACGCGTCGAGCGCCGCGCGCGGCAGGGCGACGATGCTCACGCCGCCTGCCGGACCTCCGGCAGCGTCAACCCGTACTTCATCGTCACCTCGGTCGCGCGCTTGATGAAGTCTTCGCGCATCTCGTCGTTGGTGCGCTGCTTGATCTTCCATTTGCGGAAGATCTCGTTGTTCCTCGACTTCGAGCCGCCGAAGAAGGAGGGCAGGTAGGGGTAGTATTCGTTCACCGCCGCCTGCAGGCGCACCTTGCCGTCGGGCGTCTTCACCAGCTCGGCGGAGAAATCCTCGCCGAACTGGGCATGGAAGCGCTCCTCCGGCATGGTCGCGCGCGCGAGGTTTCTGAGCGGGTGGAAGGTGCAGTGCAGCAGGTCTTCGACCTGCAGGATCTCGGCCAGGTCGGCCAGAAGCTTGATGGCGACGAACTCCTCCCAGGTCTTGAGCGGGAATTCGAAGATCGACAGCGGCTTCTTGCCCGGGCCCGGCACCATGCGCTCCTCGGGGATGCCCATCTGGGTGCCGAGCTGCTTAAAGCGCACGTGATGGCCGTACTCCTCCATCGCCACGCGGCAGGTCAGCCACTTGGCGTAGGGGGTCGGTGCATAGGCGATCGCCGGCTCGTCGAACACCTGTGCGCCGTAGAGCTCGTTGATGGCGTGGCTGATCACCAGCTTGGAGACGGCCTCCTGGTATTCGGCCGGCGCACGCTTCAGCTCTTCGATGGTCTTGATGGTGACGGCTTCGCTCATGGCGGGCTCCTCTAGACGAGAGGTTCGGTGTTGAAGGCTTCGAGATCGGTGGTCATGTCGGTGAATTTGTCGCCGAACTTGGCGATCAGGTCCTGCGCCAGCGTCGCGGGTGTCTCGACCTCGAGCTTGGCCACGGGGCGTGGTTGGCCGAACAGGAAGACTTCGCGGCCGCGCACGCCGAGCAACTGGCTGGTGATCGTCTTGCCGGCGGGCGAGGCGAGTGCCGTCACCAGGTTGGCGACATGATGCGCGCCGATCTTGAGTGCGCGCTCCTTGTAGGTCTTCTGCGCGTCGTTGGCCGGCTGGATGATGTCGGTAACGCGCGTCTTGGCGAAGGGTGCCACGGCGTTCACCGTGATGTTCGCGCGCTGCAGATCCATCGCCGCGACGCGCGTCAGGCCAAACAGGCCGGCCTTGGCGCTGGCATAGGCGGCTTGGCCGAGATTGCCGTAGAGGCCGGCCGACGACACGATATTGACGATGCGGCCCCAGTCGTAGCCGCCGGCACCGCCGCGGCCCGACTTGCCCTGGTCGCGCATCACGCCCGAGGCGGCGTTGATCAGGTAGAAGGCGGCCGACAGATTGGTGCGGATCACGGTGTCCCAGTCGCGTGGATCCATGCGGAACACGAAGGCGTCGCGCAGGATGGCGGCGTTGTTCACCACGATGTCGATGCCGCCGAAATTCTTGATCGCCAGATCGACGAGCTGCCTGGCGACGCCGGGCGAGGCGACACTTTCGCTGAAGGCCACGGCCTTTTTGCCCAAAGCCTTGGCCGTGTCGCGCGCGACGGCGGGATCGCCATCCTCGCCGCCGATCGACGCGCCATTGTCGGCCACGATGACGCTGGCACCCTCGGCGATCAGTGCCTCGGCGATGGCGCGGCCAATGCCGCGACCTGCACCGGTGACGATTGCCGACCGCCCTTCGAGAAGTCCGCTCTCCGCTGTGCTCATAGCTCCGCTCCAGTCTTTTTTCCCGCGTTGGCCATTTCGGCCGCCGTATAGAAGGCGTCGGCATGGATATCGATGCGCCGCATGCCGCGCTGCTCGAACAGTTTTGTCGCCGCCTCGACCATGACCGGCGGGCCGGCGAGATAGGCCTTGCAGCCGTCGAACTCGTCGAAATCAGCCGCCACCGCCTCGTGCACCAGGCCGCAACGCATGTTCAGGCCGTCGCCTTCGCTCAGGACGGGCGTGAAGTGCAGGTTCTCGTGCTTCCTGGCCAGTGCCGCGAAATGGTCGTGGAGATAGAGGTCGCGATCGTTGCGGACGCCGAAATAGAAGTAGATGTGCTGCGGTAGCGCCTTGGCCAGCGCTTGCTCGACGATCGACTTGATCGGCGCCATGCCCGAGCCGCCGGCGACGGCGATGATCGGACCGCGATGGCTTTCGCGTAGGTAGGACGTTCCGAACGGGCCTTCGACGCGCACGCTGTCCCCGGTCTTGAGCCGTTCCGCCACATAGGCGCTGGTGGCGCCACCGGCAGTGCGGCGGACGTGGAATTCGAGGATCGGGTCGCCCGGCATGTTGGCCATGGAATAGTCCCGTGGCGGGCAGCCCTGGAAGGTCACCGAGGCGAACTGGCCAGCGGAGAAATCGAACGGGCCGCCGCTTTCGACTGAGAGACGAATGCGCTTGATGTCGTGCGTGGCGTCGTCGAGACCCACCACCTTGCAGCCCAGCAGGCGGCGGGGATGGACGATGAGATCGTCCTCGTCGAGCCAGGCGACTTCGGAATCGGCCCATGGCACGGCGCGGCAGGCGAGGATCAGGCCGCGCGCCTTTTCCTCGTCGCTGAGCGCGAACTCGGAATAGCCTTCCATCGTCACCTCGCCCTTGATGAGGTGCGATTTGCAGGCGCCACAATTGCCCGACTGGCAGCCGAACGGATAGCCGACGCCGGCATCGAGCGCGGCTTCGAGGATGGTGGCGCCGGTCGGCACCTCGATGGTGCTGTCGGCGGGGGCGATGCGGACTTTGAAGGTCATGGGCGAATTTGTTTGATACCCAAACAATCTCCGTTTACCACTTTGCCACATGGCACGTCCACCGGCCAATCCATCTCTCGACCGCGGCCTGCTGCCGGCCCTGCTGGGCTATAGGCTGCGACGCGCGCAGTCGGCGGTGTTCGCCGATTTTGCCGCGACCTTCGCCAAGGTGGGCGAGGCGCTGACGCCGGGGGAATTCGGCCTGCTGGTGCTGGTCGAGCGCAACGCCGGCCTCAGCCAGATGGCGCTCGCGCGAGCGCTCGGCATCGACCGCTCGACCCTGGTGCCGATTCTGGACCGCCTACAGGGCCGCGGTCTCGTCGTGCGTCGACCTTCACCGACCGACGGGCGCACGCATGCGCTGGCACTTACGCCCGCCGGGCAGAAGGCGCTGGCGCGCTTTGCCAGGCTGGTGCGCGGCCACGAACGAGGCATCGCGGCGGGACTTTCGGCCGACGAAACGCGGGCGCTGCTCGTGCTGCTGGAAAAGGTGCGCCTGTCGGCGCGTTCGTTATAGTCCGCCGCCTCATGACCTCCGCCCATCCCGACTTTGCCGATGTCGATGCCTCGTCGCTCGACGATGCCGGCCTCCTGAAGCTTCTGCGCGGCGAGCTGGCCGAGCCGGTGAAGGTGCTGAACGGCGAGCTTCTGGACATCGATTCCGAACGCGGCATCTGTCGCTTCCGCTTCGTGATCGTGCCGGCGTTCTGTCATTCGCGTGGCCAGATCTGCCAGGGCGGCTTCCTCACCGGCATGGTCGACACCGCGATGGCCAACGCCGCCATCGCCAAGGGCAAGCTCGCCGTCGCCGTGCCGACGCTGGAACTCAAGATCAGCTTCTTCGAGGCAGTGGGGCCGGGCCCCGTCATCGCCGAGGGCCGTGTGATGCGCTGGGGCGGCTCGGTCGGCTTCCTCGACGGCGACATCAAGGACGAGAAGGGCCGCTTGATCGTCCACGCCACCTCGACGATCAAGATTGTCCGGCCGAAGAAGCAGTAGGGGCGAAGCGCTCGCCAAAGCAACGTTGTCATCCCGAGCGAAGCGAGGGACCTTTGCTCATGGCCTTAAAGGTCCCTCGCTTCGCTCGGGATGACAGTTTTGTTGTTCTTTCAGCTCGGCGTTGATGACTTCAGCCGCGCCACTTCTTCCTCCAGCTCCTTGATGCGCTTCGCGAGCTGGTCGATCGCAGGCGCGATCTCCGTTTCGGTGTAACGCGGCGTAATGTGCTGGCGGCAGTTGCTGTCCCAGGCTTCGAGCGTAAAGACGATCGCGCGTTGCGGCTTGGCCTTGTAGGCCGGGTCGACCAGCCGCTCCATCAGCTCGATATCGCCCTCGACCACGCGGGCGCGGCCCCACAGCTTGACGCGCTGCTGGGTGGCGAAGTGTGGAATGAAGATATGGGCGCGGTCGTTTTCCTTCGGGTGCCCCAACGTTATGTACTGCCGGTTGCCGGCGAAGGCGAGCGTCTTGCCGCCGATGGTCTTCAAAAACCCCGGCGGTCCGCCACGATGCTGGACATAGGGCCGGCCATCGGCGCTGGCGGTTGCCAGGAAGAAGGTGTCGACCACGGCAAGAAAGTCGAAGAGATCGTCGGTGATCTCCGTTTTCCAGTCGCGATCTTCGAACGCCTTGCGCGATCCGAGCCGCGTCTGTTCCGCCTTGACCGCGTCGGAGAACAGCACGTCGCCCGAACTGCTCATGTGCTACTCCAGCTTCTTGCCGAGGTTGCCCGCGACTTCCTGGATGAACTGCCAGGCGACGCGGCCCGAGCGCGCGCCGCGCGTCACCGACCATTCGACTGCCTGCTTGCGCAGCTCGTCGACCGGCACGCCCAGCTTGTAGCGCTTGGCATAGGCCTCGATCATAGCGAAGAAGGTGTCCTGGTCGGCGTTGTGGAAGCCCAGCCACAGGCCGAAGCGATCCGACAGTGAGACCTTCTCCTCGACCGCCTCGGAGGGATTGATTGCCGTCGAGCGCTCGTTCTCGATCATGTCGCGCGGCATCAGATGGCGGCGGTTGGAGGTGGCGTAGAACACGACGTTATCCGGCCGGCCCTCGATGCCGCCCTCGAGCACCGCTTTCAGCGACTTGTAGGCGGCGTCCTGGCCGTCGAACGAGAGATCGTCGCAGAATACCAGGAAGCGGCGCTGGCTGCCGCGGATCTTGCCCAAAAGCGCCGGCAGCGAGGGGATGTCCTCGCGGTGGATTTCGATCAGCGCGAGCGGTCCCGGCGGTCCCCCGAGTTCGCCGTTCACATGGGCGTGCACGGCCTTCACGATCGAGCTCTTGCCGGCGCCGCGCGCGCCCCACAGCAGCGCGTTGTTGGCCGGCAGGCCCCTGGCGAAGCGCCGTGTGTTCTCGAGCAGCGTCTCCTTCTGCCGGTCGACGCCTTGCAAAAGGTCGAGCTCGACCCGATTTACCCGGTGCACCGCTTCGAGGCGGTGACCGGCCGCGTGCCAGACATAGGCCTCGGCGGCGCCGATGTCGGCGCTGGCCGGCGCCGGCGGCGCCAATCGGTCGAGTGCTTCGGCGATGCGTGAAAGTGCTGCTTTAAGGTCTTGATCCATCGGGCCCCAGGGCGGAGAAGGGGGCGACCATATCGCCGGCCGCCTGCGTTGCAAAGCGGGCGTAGGCCGCTATAGTCCGCGCGCTTTTTTGAGGACGGCCAGATCGGGAGCGAACGATGCTGATTTCTGAGGCGTGGGCGCAAGGCCTGGGCGGCAGCGGGGATTTCCTCGTCCAGCTGTTCCCCCTAATCCTGATCTTCGTCGTCTTCTACTTCCTGCTGATCCGTCCCCAGCAGGCCAAGGCTAAGGCGCATCGCGAGATGCTGGGTGGCGTCAAGCGCGGCGACCGGGTGGTCACCGGCGGCGGCATCATTGGCCTGGTCACCAAAGTGATCTCCGACAGCGAGGTCCAGGTCGAGCTGGCGGAAGGCGTGCGCGTGCGTGTGATCAAGGCGACCATCACCGACATCCTGACCCGCGGCGAATCGGTGCGCGGTTCGAAGGACGACAAGGATTCTGACGACGACAAGCCGATGCTGCCGCCGCCCGCTGCGGCGCCGGAGCGCAAGAGCCTGCTTGGCGCACTGTTCGGCGGCAAGAAGTAGCCTCCGGCAAAGGCAATGCTCAATCTTCCGCGCTGGCAGACGCTGCTCATCATCGGCGTCACGCTTATGTCGGGGCTGTTCGCGCTGCCCAACCTGCTGCCGGCCGCCGTGCTCGACGTGCTGCCGCACTGGTACGCGGGCAGCCGCATCAATCTCGGCCTCGACCTGCGCGGCGGCGCCCACTTCCTGCTGGAAGCCGACCTGCGCAGCGTGCTGAACGAGCGCCTGACCAACCTCACCGATTCGCTGCGTGGCGAACTGCGCAAGCAGCAGGTGCAATTCAAGGAAGTGACCATCGAGCCCGGCCGCGCCGTGATCGTGGTGCTGCGCGAGGAGGCACAGCGCGCCAAGGCGCTGGAGGCGATTCGCACCATCGATGCGACGCTGGCGACTTCGGGCCAGGGCGACACGATCCGCGTCGCCTATTCCGACCAGGACCTCTTCAAGAAGAAGAAGGAAGTGATCGACCAGTCGATCGAGATCCTGCGCCGCCGGGTCGACGAGACCGGCACCATCGAGCCGACCATCGTGCGCCAGGGCGACGAACGCATCCTGCTGCAGATCCCCGGCATCAAGGACACCACTGACCTCAAGCGCAAGATCAACCAGACCGCCAAGCTCACCTTCCATCTGGTGAACGAGGACGTGGCGGCCGCCGGCGTCAATCTTCCCGCCGCGCTGCCGCCGACCACCTTCCTGGCGCCGACGCGCGAGGGCATGCAGGAGCTGCGCCGCACCAACCCCAAGGCCGTCGATGATATCAATGCCGCCAACCCGCGTCTGACCTCCGAGCAGATCTGCCGGCGCTACCAGCCGGTCTGCCTGCCGGTGTTCAAGCGCATCGTGGTCGGCGGCGAGGACCTCGACGATGCCAAGGCCACCTTCGAGCAGCAGCAGGGTGGCCGGCCGATCATCAGCTTCACCTTCAATTCGGCCGGCGGCCGTGCCTTCTGCGCCGCGACGCGCGCCAACATCGGCAAGCGCCTGGCCATCCAGCTCGACAACGAGATCATCAGCGCGCCCACCGTGCAGAGCGCGATCTGCGGCGGCAGCGGCATCATCACCGGCCAGTTCACCACCCAGCAGACCCAGGAGCAGGCTCTGCTGCTGCGCTCGGGCGCCCTGCCGGCGACGCTCACCATCATCGAGGAGCGCACCGTCGGTGCCGATCTCGGCGCCGACGCCATCCGCGCCGGCACGCTGGCAGCCATCCTCGGCACCGCCCTGGTCGCGGTCTTCATGTTCGTGGCCTATGGACCGCTGTTCGGCGGCTTCGCCAACCTTGCCATGCTGGTCAACCTGCTGATGGTCTTCGCCGGCATGTCGATCCTCGGTGCCTCGCTTACGCTGCCCGGCATCGCCGGCCTCGTGCTGACCGTCGGCATGTCGGTCGATTCCAACGTGCTGATCTACGAGCGCGTGCGCGAAGAGAAGGCGCTCGGCCGCTCGCCGTTCAGCGCGCTCGCCACCGGCTACGAACGCGCCATGTCGGCCATCGTCGACGCCAACCTGACGACGTTGATCGGCGGCGTGCTGCTGTTCGGCTTCGGCTCCGGTCCGATCCGCGGCTTCGCCACGACGCTGACACTCGGCCTCATCACTTCGATGTTCAGCGCCACCATCTTCACGCGCATGCTGCTCGCCCTCTGGGTGCGCTGGCGGCGGCCCACCGAACTCGTGATCTGAGGCGCCGGCCATGTTGTGGAAGCCGCTTCATCTCGTCCCGGCCAAGACGAACTTCGATTTCCTGGGCAAGCGCAAGATCGCGCTGATCCTGTCGACGGTGGTCAACGTCGCGTCGATCCTGGCGGCGCTCTTCGTCGGCCTCAATTTCGGCATCGATTTCCAGGGCGGCATCGCCATCCAGGCGCGCGCCAAGCAGGGCGCGGCCCAGCTCGACGAGCTGCGTTCGACCGTGGGTGGCCTCGGCCTCGGCGAGGTGGCGCTTCAGGAGTTCGGCGATGTCAGCTCGGTGCTGATCCGCGTGCAGCGTCAGGAAGGCGGTCCGCAATGCGTCGCGGCTGCCAACCGCGTCATGGTCAAGCGCGCCGGCGCCGGCTGGCAGGTCAAGCCGGGTGCCCAGGGCACCGGCGACGTTGAATTCACCGCGCCGCGCGCCTTCGACGGGCCGGGCTGGCGCGATGCCGTGAGCCGCGTCGGCCTCACCGTGCTGGAGCGCCAGCTGCCGCGCGGCACAACGCCTACCGCGAAGGTCGACATGAGCCCCGAGCAGCGCGCCGAATGGTGCCAGCAGGTGGCAATCAAGATGGTCGAGGACGCGATCGGCGACAAATACGAGTTGCGCGGCACCGAGTCGGTCGGTCCCAAGATCGGCGACGAGCTGATGAGCAGCGGCATTATCGCGGTGCTGGCGACGCTGGTCGCCATCGCGCTCTATGTCTGGTTTCGTTTCGAATGGCAGTTCGGTGCCGCCGCACTGATCGCGCTCCTGCACGACGTCATCTCGACCATCGGCGTTTTCGTGGTCCTCCAGCTCGATTTCAGCCTGACGGCGCTCGCCGCCGTGCTGACCGTCGCCGGCTACTCGATCAACGATACGGTCGTGGTCTTCGACCGCGTGCGCGAGAACCTGCGGCGTTACAAGAAGGTGCCGCTGATCGAGCTGCTCAACATGAGCGTCAACGAAACGCTGTCGCGCACGCTGATGACCTCGGGCACCGTGTTCGTTGCGGTGCTGGCGCTTCTGCTGTTCGGCGGCCCGGTGCTGTACAGCTTCTCGGTCGCCATGCTGTGGGGCGTCATTGTCGGCACCTATTCCTCGATCTGGATCGCCTGCGCCGCGCTGGTCTACATGAAGTTCCGGCCCGATCAGCTGCGTACCAAGGACGAGGAAGCCAAGGCCGGGGCGTGATTCCGGGAGACAAGACTCTCCCGACGCCCGAGGACCCGCAGGTCCAGCTCATCCGGACCTACGGCCCTGGCCACTTCAACATCGCTGGCCGCGACTGGCGCGAACCGATTTTGGTAACCCGGACTTTCACCATACCGTGGCCGATCACGCGCGCCGACGAGCTGTCACTGGCCAGCTTCGCCGCGCTGAAACAGGCGCCCGTACCGGTCGAGCTGCTGGTCGTGGGCTGCGGCCCGCGCTCGCTGTTCATCGCTCCCGGCCTGCGGGCCGAGATAAAGGCGGCCGGCATGGCGCTCGAGGTTCTCGATACCGGCTCTGCCTGCCGCACCTACAACGTGCTGCTGGCCGAAGGCCGCCGTGTCGCCGCCGCGCTCATACCGATCTAGAAAGAAGAAAGCCTCCCCGCGAGGGGAGGCTTTCATTCGCAACGAAGCTTTTAGGCTCTTACCTGCGATTGAGGATGTAGACCACCACGCCGATGGCGACGAGGCCGACCAGGCCCTGACCGCCGAACGCCTTGATGAAGTTCATGATGTTGCCGGCGACGTCGCCCAAGAACGCCGTGTTGTTGCCGAACAGCAGTTGCAGGATGATAGCCAGCGCGAGAAGCGCGACGGCGATGTCGGTGAACTTGAGGACCATCATCTTGGCGCGATCAAACCATTCCATCTTTTATCTCCTCTTCGTTTCTTGTTTTGGCGAGGGGGTTACTTGCGATTGAACAGGTAGAGAATGATGGCGATCGCCACCAGTCCCACGACGCCGTTGCTGCCCAGCGCGGTCAGAAGGGTCACCAGATTGCCCACGACGTTGCCGAAGAAGGCGACGTTGTTGCCGAACAGCATCTGCAACACGATTGCGAGGGCCACGAGCAAGAGGCCCAACTCCGTGATCCTTACGATCCAAGCTTTGGCCTTGTCGAAAACTTCTATCACTTGTTGTTCCTCCAGTTAGCGTCGGGGACGAGGTCTTCCCCGGTTTTGCTCTTGAGCTTTTGACGCAAACCACGCTGGGGGTTCCCGCTACGGGCCCGATACGCCGGCCCGTGTCTCTGTCCATGCAGAGGCGGCTGGCGGGCATTCCCACCTACTTATTGTAATATTGGCGCATCTGGGACGCAAGATATAGTAGGGGATAAACCCAACCGCCCCAAATCGAGCTTGGGCGCCCTCAAAACGAAAAACGGGGCCCCGCGGGGCCCCGTTTCCACGAATGGTTGTCGCCGGATCAGACGGGCATGTTCTGTTGAGCGACCATGCAATAGAGCATGCCGATCGAGAACATGGTGTTGAAGCGGCTGGCGTAGAGCGCGATCGGGCCGGCCTTGGCCTTTTCCTCGGCCGTGGCTTCGACGAGGCCCAGGATCTTCTGCTGGTTCGGCCAGATGATGAACCAGACGTTGAAGGCCATGATCAGGGCCATGTACATGCCGATGCCGATCATGATCTGCGGGCTGCGCAGCAAAACAGCGTTCATGAAGTAGGGCGACGGTTGCATCCAGGCCAGCAGCACGCCGGTGACGACGGTGGCGAGCGCGGCGTAGCGGAACCACCACAGCACGTTGGGTGCGATGAACTTGGTGACGGCGGCGCGCAGCTCGACGGGCTGGATCGTCGGCATGGTCGGCACCTGCACGAAGTT
>CAMDQJ010000087.1 GCA_945905835.1 Asaia bogorensis | reverse complement strand
AGCTTGTCGTGCCGAAGGGTTTGCACCAAACTTATCAGCCGAGCCAGCAGTCATGGCTCCTGTCGCTCAATGACTTCTGCGGGCTGATGGCGAAGCGCCAAAAGGATGCCGGGCTGTAGTCCTCCGCTGTTGGCAATCATGTCCGTTCTTCTTGTAGTACATATCCCGCAGTCGGCGCTCGAACCGCTCGTCGCTGCGCACAATAAGCGTGGGGGATACGCTACGCTCCGGTCGGTCCACGGGCTGCCAAAGTGGCCGGCCTGTGACTCACGGACTGGTATCGCTGGAGGGGGCAGACCAATCATGCAAACAAGTCGAGAAGTGTTGCTCATCATCTCCGCGATCTGAACGCAGCCCAAGCGTTTGCCCAGCTGATCCAGCAACTGACGCCGGTCGACCGCCGGCCGCCACTCAATATTGATGGCGAATTGTAGGGCGAGGCGTCCCAATCATGGCCTCCGCGGCGTGACACTGAGGGGCTCGCCGAGGTTCAAGATCGCAGAGTGATGTCTCGAAAAATGGCGCCCGGAGACTTTCGGCCCAAAACGCCCTGTTCGCCCTAAATGGCACCAAAGACATCAGTCTCTGGTGTAACTCTAGGTCCAAGAAGTGCCGAATTATGCGGCGTTTTGTGCTAACCACCCGTCGCCGGAGTTAGCGGCGAGGAGGGGTTGGTAGGCCCGGCAGGACTCGAACCTGCGACATAACCGTTATGAGCGGCTCGTTCTAACCAACTGAACTACGGGCCCCCGCGAGATGCCTCGACGAGGCAGGAGCCCTTTTAGCCTATTCGGCGGGCGGCACGAACATATAGCCGACGCCGCGCACGGTGCGAATGACGGTCGGCTTGGCGGGGTCGGGTTCTATCTTGCGCCGGATGCGGGTGATCCGCAGGTCGATGGCGCGGTCAAACGGGTCGCGGCTGCGGTGGCTAGTGGTCTCCAGCAGCCAGTCGCGGCTGAGCGGCCGGTTGGGGTTCTCGGCGAAGACCTTCAGGATGTCGAACTCGCCGGCGGTGACGGCCACGACGTTGCTGTCGCCGTCACGCAGCTCACGCTTGGAGAGGTCGAGCATGTGGCTGCCCATGCGCACCCGCTCGAGGCGGGACGGCGTGGTCTTGGCCGAGGAGCGGCGCAGCACGCTCTTGCAGCGCGCCAGAAGCTCGCGCGGTTCGTAGGGCTTGGCGACATAGTCGTCGGCGCCGCTTTCCAGCCCCAGCACCTTGTCGACCGGGTCGCCGGCCGCCGTCAGCATGATGATGCCAACCTTGGCGCTGTGCTCGCGTAACCACCGGGCGAGGGCGAAACCGTCTTCCTGCCCCGGGAGTTGCACATCGAGCAGCACCAGGTCGGGCATCGCCCGCGACACCTGGCGGCGCATCTGGGCGCCGTTCTCGACGCCAACGACTTTGAGATCGTGGTTCATGAGGTACGTTTCGGCGGCCTTGCGCTGAAACGCATCGTCTTCGACCAGCAATATGGACGGCTGTTGCATGGGCCCCGATCTCGAATGCGATGGGTTCGTAGGCTAGGAAAATATCTAGCTTTCCCAATGAATTATAGCTCTATCTTGACATTTTTGATACAGTAATTGCAATCCTCCGTGCTTACCCGTTGCCGGGCGCCGGCACCGTCGATGGCCGCTTTTTCAGCGGCTTAGAGGGCGGTGAGCCGTTCCGGCTCTTCGCGCCGTTGCCCGCCGCGTTACGTTTTTCCGCGCCGTTGTGGATGGAAGCCGATGTCGCTTGTTAGTACCGATGCCACGCCCAGCCCGGGGCTGGGGCCCAACGCCGGGTCCGGCCGGGTCGAACCCGTCAGCCTCGCCCGCCAGGAAGCCTTCGTTCGCGCCGAGCTGATCCGCCGTCTGTTCGACGGCTCGCGGCAGTCGCGCTACTTCTCGTTCGTCCTGTGGCCGGTGATCGCCGCCATCTACTGGCGCCAGATCGAGCTCATCGACCTCGCCGTGCCGTTCGTGGCCCATGTCGCGGTCACGCTGGGGTTTGACATCCTGCGGCGCAATTTCACGCGCGTCCATCCGTCCGACGCCGAGGTCGTGCGCTGGGGCTGGTGGTTTGCCGGCCTGTCGCTGCTCGCCGGCTCGTGCTGGGGCGCGGCGGGCTATCTGCTCGCCTCCAAGGAGTTCGAGTTGCAGCGCATGCTGCTGGGCCTCGTGCTGCTGGCCACCATCACGACCGCCGTACCGATCCGCTCGGCCCATCCGCCGACCTTCTACACCTTTGCTGCCGCCACCACGGCGCCGCTGCTCTTCGTCCTGCTGACCGCGGCCGATCCGTTCTACCAGCTCGTCGGCATCGCCGGCGGCGCCTATGTCGGCCATTTGATGGCCTATGTCCGCGACGTCCATCGCTGGCAGTACGACAACATCGCGCTGGCCTACCAGAAGCAGGAACTGGCCCGACGGCTTCAGCTTGCCCTCGACGAGGCCCGCCAGGCGCGCGACACGGCCCTGGTGGCGCAGAGCGAGGCGGAGAACGCCAACCAGGCCAAGTCGACCTTCCTCGCCACCATGAGCCACGAGATCAGGACGCCGATGAACGGCGTTTTGGGCATGATCGACGTGCTCGACCGCACGTCGCTCAGCGCCGAGCAGCGCGACGCGCTCGGCACGGTGCGCTACTCCGCCTCGGCGCTGCTCAAGATCATCGACGACATCCTCGACTTCTCCAAGATCGAGGCCGGCCGCCTCGATCTCGAGCGCATCGAGCTGTCGCCGCTCGAACTGATCGAGGGTGCTGCCGAGGCGCTGGCGCAGCAGGCCGCCGCCAAGGGCCTCAAGCTCGGCGCCTTCCTGGGACCAGGCGTGCCCGACCGCGTGATCGGCGACCCCATCCGCCTGCAGCAGATCCTGTTCAACCTGATCGGCAACGCCGTGAAGTTCACCGAGAAGGGCTATGTCCGTGTCTGGCTGGAGCGCGCCCCCGATGGACGGCGCGGTGAGATCCCGTTGCGCATCCGCGTCGAGGATTCCGGCATCGGGCTGACGCAGGAGCAGCAGGAGCGCCTGTTCCAGCCGTTCGTCCAGGCCGACAGCACGATGACCCGCCGCTTCGGCGGCACCGGCCTTGGCCTGTCGATCGTGCGCCGCCTCGCCGAGGCGATGCATGGCGCCGTGCGCATCGAAAGCGAGCCGGGCAAGGGTTCGACCTTCACCGCCACGGTGCGCGTCGGCGACGCCGGCCGCGCCGTCGGCCCGTTGCCCGACCCGGCGCTGCGCGGCCTCGTGCTCACCGTGGCGCTGGCCGAGCGCGCCGAGGCGCGCGCCGTGGTGCGCCATCTCGTCGATGCCGGCGCCACCGTCGGCCTGTCGCCGCCGCTCACCTCGGCGCTCGGCGTTCACATCATCGGACCGGCAGGCCTCAAGGGCCGTGTGCCGCTGTTCGACGGCCCGCCGCCCGGCGTACAGGGCGTCGCCGTTGCAGGCCTTGCCCGGCCGTGGCGCCGCGATCTCATCATCCGCGCCGTCGCGCGCGCCGCCGGGCGCATCGCCGCGGTTTCCGCCGAGCCGGTCGCCAACCCCGTGCCCGACCGCGTTTCCGGCCGCGTGCTGGTGGTCGACGACAATTCGGTCAACCGCAAGGTCCTGGCGCGCCAGCTCGAGCTTGCGGGCGCAACAACGGATTCCGCGTCGGGCGGCGAGGAGGCCCTCGCGCTGTGGCGCAAGGGCGGCTACGACCTCGTGCTCGCCGACCTGCAGATGCCGACCATGGACGGCTTCGAGCTGGCGCGCCGCATCCGGGCCAGCGAGCAGGCCGAACATCGCCCACGCACGCCTATTCTCGCCGTGACGGCGAGCGCCCAGGAAGAGCAGGAGCAGAAGAGCCGGGCCGTCGGCATGGACGGCTTCCTCACCAAGCCGGTCGGCATCGAGCAGCTCAAGGCCGTGCTCGATGTCCATCTCAAGGCTAGCCGGACGGACCACGCGGCATGAACCCCGCTTACGACCGTGCCAAGCTTGTCGAGCTGTTCGGCGACGACCCGGCCACCCTGGCCGAGATCGAGCAGGAATTCCTCGACACCGCGCGCGGCGCGGAAGGCGAGATCGTCGGCACTGACGACTTCGGGGTGATCGCCCGCGCCGTCCATCGCCTGAAGGGCGCCTCGGGCGTGATCGGTGCCATGGCGCTGCACAGGATCGCCGAGGAGGTCGAGCGCGCCGCCAAGGCCGAGGACCTGCCGGGCGTGCGCCGCATGCACGAGACCTTCGCCCGCGAAGTGGCGCGGGTCGCCGAACAGGTCGACGCCGCGCACTAGGCACGCGGCTGCGCCGATACAAAACTCACAATTTCGGCGGCGCTTTGCTCGATGGGGCGGGTTAGCGTTGCGGCACTGCATATTTCATTTTCGCATTATAGATAACGTCGAAAAGGCATTGCCCGACCCGCATTTTAGATAGGTATCCCCATGTTCCTGTTTTCCCATTCCGCGAACCTCGAAATCCACACATCCGACGCGATCGCCGCCCTCGACTTCATGGCGGGCGAGGCAGCCTCGGGCGAGGCGCTCGATTTCACCATCCACGGCATCGATTTCAAAGTGCGCCCGGTAGGCTTCGGCTCGCATGTGGCGGCGCTCGAAGGTGCACTCACCCGCGTCCAGTTCATGCTGGCCACCTGCACCGCCGAAGAACTCGGCGACCGTGCCGTGATCGAGGCCGTCGTCGCCACGGCGGTGCGCCGGGAAACCCGCGGCTGGCGCTGCTGGCGCAACGGCTACCGTGGCCGCAAGCCGGTCTTGAAGGTCCGTGCCGTCTAAGCCCTCTACCTAAACTTGGGCCCGCAGCATCATCGTCGCCGAATAGGAGAGCAGGGCGCGGCCGTTCTGCTCGACCAGCCCGCGCATGAAGGCAACTCGCTTGCCGCGCCGGGGAATTTCCACGCGCGTGGTGATCGGCGCACTGAGATCGCCGGCCGATAGAAATTCGGCGGCAAAGGCTGCGGTCGTCGGCGCCATGTCGGTCGCGAGCGCCGCGGCCCGGGTGAGAGCGGTGTCGGCGAAGCTCATCATGTAGCCGCCATGCAGCACGCCACCCGAATTGCACATGCGCGGCAGCGTCGGCTGGACCAGCGACGCGCCATCCTCCTCCTTGCGCACATGGATCGGCCCGATGTGGCGGGAGTAGGCGCTCGCGTTGGCGAACAATTCGAAATCCGCCGGCACGGTCTGGGTTGTCGGCTGCAGGCGGGCTGGCGCCGCCTCTTCCTTGCGCGCCATCGCCTTGGCCCGCGCCACGTGCCGGCAGACGCCCGACCACAGGGCGATGGTGCGGCCTTCCTGGGTGAGCGATCCGCGCGCGAAGGCGAGGCGGCCCGTCACCTGCAGCGGCTCGCCGCGCGCCTCGAGCGGCGGGCCGATCTTCGCGGCCTCGAGGAATTCGCAGGCGATGCTGACCGTCATGGCGAAGGAGGAATTGGTGCCGCCGTCGGCCGCGCGTCCGGCGACCAGGCAAAGCGCGTAGTCGGCGAAGGTCAGGATCGTGCCGCCATGCACGCCGCCCGCGTAATTGCCGTGGTGAGCATGGGTCGGCAGCACGCAATGCACTGAATTGGCCTGCCGTGCGTCGCCCTGGATGTCGAAATAGAACGGCCCGGTGTGGTCCTCGAACGGATCGGACGGCACGAAGACCCTGTAGCGGCTGAGATCGATAAGGCTGTCGGGCATCCGGTTGGGCCTTGTGAAGGAATGTACGGGGGCTCTAATAGGGGAAATTCCCTGACTCAAAAAGACCCACGGAGCGAAACGTCATGGCGGCTGTCGCACATAAGGTCGATATCGCCTGGGAACGCCGGCCCGCAGGCGTCGTGGCGCACGTTGTCTACGACAATTCGCGCCGCCTGAACGTGCTCAATCCGCCGGCGCTCACTGACCTCACCGAAGCGTTTTTGGGGTTGGCCCGCGAAGACGATCTGCGTGCCGTGGTGTTCTCCGGAGCCGGCGGCCGGGCCTTCATCGGCGGCGCCGACATCAACCACATGATGACGATGCGACACGCCGAACAGGGCCGCGCCTTCATCACCATGATCCACAAGCTCTGCCAGGCGATCCGCGACTGCCCCGTGCCGGTGATCTGCCGCATGGAGGGTTTTACGCTGGGCGCCGGCCTCGAGGTCGCGGCGGCCTGTGACATCCGTATCGCCGCCGACAACGCTCATTTCGGCATGCCCGAGGTCAAGGTCGGTGTTCCCTCGGTGGTCGAGGCCGCCCTCCTGCCGCGTCTGATCGGCTGGGGCCGCACCTCGTGGATGCTGCTGACCGCCGAAAATATCGACGCCGCCAAGGCCGAGCGCTGGGGCATGGTCGAGGAGGTCGTGCCGGTGGCCGACATCGCCGCCGCGGTCGAGCGCTGCGTGGCCTCGATCGTCGAGGCCACGCCGCTCGCCGTGCGGGCGCAGAAGCGCCTGATGCGGCGCTGGGAACGGCTGCCGCTCGACGAGGCGGTGCAGGCCGGCATCGACGCCTTCGCCCAGTCGGTGAGCGACGGCGAGCACATCGAGCGCATGACCGCCTTCGTGAACCGCAAGAGGACGCAATGAAAACAGTCCGCGTCGGCTGCCATTCCGGCTTCTGGGGCGACACCGAGACTGCGGCTGTCCAGCTCGTGCGCGGTGGCAACGTCGGCTATCTGGTCAGCGACTATCTCGCCGAAGTCACCATGTCGATCATGGCGGCGCAGAAGCTGCGCAATCCGCAGGCGGGCTACGCCACCGATTTCGTCACCGCTGTCATGGGCCCGCTGGCGAAGGACATCGCCGCGCAGAAGATAAAGGTTGTGACCAATGCCGGCGGCGTGAACCCGCTGGCCTGTCGCGACGCCGTGCTCAAGGCCTGCGAGGCCGCCGGCGTGAAGCTCAAGGTCGCCGTCGTGCTGGGCGACGACCTGCTGCCGCGCGTCGACGAGTTGCGCGGCCTCGGCACGCGCGAGATGGACACCGGGGCCGAGCTACCGGCCAAGATCGTCAGCATGAACGCCTATCTCGGCGCCTTCCCGATCGCCCGCGCCCTGGCAGAAGGCGCCGACGTGGTGATCACCGGCCGCTGCGTCGATTCGGCCGTGACCCTGGGTGCGCTGATCCATGCCTTCGACTGGACGCCGGACGATCTCGACCGGCTCGCCGCCGGCACCTTGTGCGGTCACGTCATCGAGTGCGGCGCCCAGAGCAACGGCGGCAACTTCACCGATTGGCGACTGGTGCCGGACTACGACAACATGGGCTTCCCGGTGGCCGAGGTCTCGGCCGACGGCAGCTTCGTGCTGTCCAAGCCCGACGGCACCGGCGGCCTGATCTCCACCGCCACCGTGGCCGAACAGATGCTCTACGAGATCGGCGATCCGCGCGCCTACATGGTGCCCGACGTGGTCTGCGACTTCACCGAGGCGCGCTACGAGCAGGTCGGCAAGGACCGTGTGCGGGTGAGCGGCGCCAGGGGCCGCCCACCGACCGACACCTACAAGGTCTCGACGACCTGGCCCGACGGCTACAAGCTTTCCACGATCTTCATGCTGGGCGGCCGCGAGGCGGCGGCCAAGGGCCGCCACAGCGCCGAGTCGATCGTCAAGAAGACACGCCGGATGTTTCGCGAGAAGAACATGGGCGATTATCGCGACGTCAGCATCGAGATCATCGGCAGCGAGGCGACCTACGGCCCACATTCGCGCACGCCGGACGCCCGCGAAGTGGTGGTGAAGATCGCCGCCAAGCACGACCAGAAGGAGGCGCTGGCGCTTCTCGGCCGCGAGATCGCGCCGATGTCGACCGGCGGCGTGGTCGGCATGACCGGCAGCTTCGGCGCCGGCCGCGTCTCGCCCTCGCCGGTCATCCGCATGTTCTCCTGCCTGGTGCCCAAGACCATGGTGCCGGTCACCGTCGACGTCGACGGCCACCAGATCGCCTTGCAGGAGGGCGCCAAGAGCGGCGGCTTTACAGCCGCGCAGTTGCCCGTCGAACCGCCGCCTGCGCCGCGACTACCGGCAACGGCGAGCGAGACCGTGCCGCTGGTGGCGCTGGCCTACAGCCGCTCGGGCGACAAGGGCGACAACGCCAATATCGGCATTTTCGCCCGCAAGCCCGAGTTCCAGCCGATCCTCGATTCTGAGGTGACGGAGGAGGCGGTGGCGAAATACTTCGCCCATCGCATCGAGGGCAAGGTCAGCCGCTGGCGGCTGCCCGGCATCAACGGCTTCAACTTCCTGCTGCGCCAGGCACTGGGCGGTGGCGGCATGGCGTCACTGAAGGCCGACCCGCTGGCCAAGGCCTTTGCCCAAATGCTCTTGGACATGCCGGTGCGCGTGCCACCCGATGTGGCACGCCAAGTCACACAGTAGAGACTAAAAGTCCCCGCTGGTTTCGCGGCTGAAAGACGGCTTGCCGCGCACGATCTTCTTCACCAGCTTCTCGGGCCGGCGCCGCTCGGCGGTCTTGAACAGCGACCAGGTGCGGCGCTGGAAGTTGGTCACGGCCTCGGCGCCCTTGTTGTACTGGTCGAGCTCGGGCGTCCATTCGGCCTCGACGAGGCGGATCGGCCGCGTCGGGTCGTCGGTCTCGAAGCGCAGCAGGAACCACGGCTCGCCGCGCTTGAGCTGCAGCGGCTTGGACGGGTCGCACCATTCGAAGGCCCACATCATGGCGCGCGGCCAGATATGGATGGGCAAGCGCCCGCCCACCATGATCCCCGGCCATTGCGGGTCGCGGTAGGTGAGGTAGGGCGGCAGCTGGTTCATCCAGCAGACCTCGTCGGCGATGAAATAGTACGACGACGAAATCTGGATCAGCGGCCGGTTGGGATGGCGCCATTGGCCCGGTCCGTTGAGATGGACCATTTTGGCAAGCGGCGTCGAGCCGACGGCGCTTTGCGCGCCGGCGAGGTTGCGGATGGCGAGCTTGCCGTCCTTGTCCTTGGCCAGCGCGATGTTGAGGTCGATCGGACAGGTCACCATAAAGTGACGCGCCTCGTATTCGACGACCGCCGGGCAGTTCTGCAACGCCTTGGCGTTCTTCGGTTCCTGGTTGTCGGCTCGTCGGAAGGGCCGAGGATCGTCCCACATGAAGGACGCTTTTTCCGCCCGGTTGATCCAGCCCACTTCGAGTACGCGGCCGGCGCGGGGCGAGGTCTGGGCCTCGCTTCGTTTCATCAGGCCCAACATGGCCAAGTCCTTTATCCGCCGGAGTCACCCATGGGAAGCGGCGTACCGCTCAAAGCCCCGTCGGTCGAGATGACTATAGCAGACTCAGGCTAGCTTTTGAATCGCAACACGGGCGATCGGCTCGCCCCATTCCTGCAGGAAATGCCCGCCTTCAGGCACTTCCAGCGGTTCGGGGCAGTTACGAATGATACCGCGAAGTTCGCGCATGACCGGTGGCCCGAGCACCGGATCCTTCATGCCGATCGCCATGAGGGCCTTGCCGATCCAGCGGTCGTGCCAGAAGTCGCGCGCCTCGCGCGATACCGAGGCACCCGGCGCGTCGACACCGTCGGGCACGAGATTGGGAAAGCGCCGTACGCCCGATTTATACGTGGCGTCGGGGAACGGCGCGGCATAGGCCGCCGCTTCAGCCTCACTGAGATGCGGGCAGCTCCGCTGCATCAGCCTGGCGATGTCCATATCGGGGCTGCGGTTCGAGAAGGCACGCCACGCCAAGAAACCTTCGCCCAGCGGCTGGTCTCCGGTGCCGAGCGCTGTGTTCATGACCAACAGGCCCACGTAGCGCTCCGGCGCCGCCAGCGGCAGCGTGAGCCCGATCAGCCCGCCCCAGTCCTGCACCACCAGCACTATGTTGCGCAGGTCGAGGGTTTTGACGAAGGCGAGCAGCGCCTCGCGGTGGAAGTCGAACGTGTAAACAGCCTCGTCGATGGGCTTGTCGGATCGGCCAAACCCCAAAAAATCCGGCGCCACGACGCGGCCGGTGGTGGCCAGGACCGGGATCATGCGGCGGTAGAGATAGCTCCAGGTCGGCTGGCCGTGCAGGCAGAGGAAGGTGCGGGCAGCGCCGCGCGGGCCTTCATCTATGTAGTGCAGGCGAAGCCCGCCCCCAACGCCATTTGGCCGATCGAGATAATGCGGGGCGTAGGTCCAGCCCGGCAGGCCGGCAAACCGCTCGTCCGGCGTGCGCAGGGCCTCGATCAATGGTGTATCCTCCCCGCGATGAAGCCCGCCGAACCCAAACCGCCGCGCGACGAGCGCCTGGCCGCTGCTTTGCGGGAAAACCTCAAGCGGCGCAAGGCTCGGGCGCGTGCCAAGGAAGAAGTCCCCAAGCCCAACAACGACAAAGACAAGACCGGTGGTTGAGCCCACCGGTCCAACCGTCTAGAAGCCCCCTCAATGAGCATTCTCTCCGACCGCTGGATCCGCCGCATGGCGCAGGAGAAGGGTATGATCGAGCCCTTCGTCGACGCCCAGAAGCGCGAAGGCGTCATTTCCTACGGTCTGTCGTCCTACGGTTACGACGCCCGCGTCGGCACCGACTTCAAGATCTTCACCAACGTCAATTCGGCGGTGGTCGATCCCAAGAACTTCGACCAGAACAGCTTCGTCGACCGCACCGCCGAGGTCTGCGTCATCCCGCCCAACTCCTTCGCGCTGGCGCGCACGGTCGAGTATTTCCGCATCCCGCGCGACGTGCTGGTGATCTGCGTCGGCAAGTCGACCTACGCGCGCTGCGGCATCATCGTGAACGTCACACCCCTGGAGCCCGAATGGGAGGGCCACGTGACGCTGGAATTCTCCAACACCACGCCGCTGCCCGCCAAGATCTACGCCAACGAGGGCGCCTGCCAGTTTCTCTTCCTTCAGGGCAACGAGCCTTGCGAGGTCTCCTACCGCGACAAGGCCGGCAAGTATCAGGGCCAGCGCGGCGTCACCCTGCCAAAAATCTGACGGAGACGACGATGGATCGCATCCGCATCAAAGGTGGCCGCCAGCTCAAGGGCGAGATCACCGTTTCGGGTTCGAAGAATGCCTGCCTGCCGCTGATGGTGGCGGCGATGCTGACCGACAAGCCGCTCACCCTGAAGAACGTGCCGCGGCTCGCCGACATCACCACCATGATCCAGCTCCTGCAGCAGCATGGTGTCGAGATCTCCGCGGCTCCGGGCGAGAACGGCCATTCGCACGGCACGACGCTGACGCTGACGGCCGGCAAGATCACCTCGACCACGGCGCCCTACGACATCGTGCGCAAGATGCGCGCCTCGGTGCTGGTGCTGGGGCCGCTGGTGGCGCGCGAGGGCGAGGCGCGGGTGTCGCTGCCCGGCGGCTGTGCCATCGGCGCGCGTCCCGTCGACCTGCACATCTCCGGCCTCAAGGCGATGGGCGCGGAGATCGACATCGACGGCGGCTACATGGTGGCCAAGGCGCCCGAGGGCCTTAGGGGCGCACGCTACACTTTCCCCAAGGTGTCGGTAGGCGCCACCGAGAACCTGATGATGGCGGCAGCACTCGCCAAGGGCACGACCGTGCTCGACAACGCCGCGCGCGAGCCTGAGATCACCGACTTGGCCGAGTGTCTGGCCAAGATGGGCGTGCCGATCGACGGCATCGGCACCGAGACGCTCACCATCCAGGGCGTCGACTCGCTGAAGGCCGTGACGCATGCCGTCATTCCCGACCGCATCGAGACCGGCACCTATGCCATGGCGATCGCCATGACGGCAGGCGACGTCGAACTGGTCGGCGGCCGGCTCGACCTGATCGAGACGGCGGCGCAGAGCCTGCGCGCGGCCGGCGTCGTCCTCGAGAAGACCAACCGCGGCATTCGTGTGACGCGCGCCAATGGTCTGCACGGCGTCGATGTCATGACCGAGCCCTATCCCGGTTTCCCGACCGACCTGCAGGCGCAGATGATGGCGCTGATGACTCGGGCGGAAGGCGCATCGATGATCACCGAGACGATCTTCGAGAGCCGCTTCATGCATGTGCCCGAGCTGGCGCGCATGGGCGCCAACGTCACCATCCACGGCGAGTCCGCTCTGGTGCGTGGCGTGCAGAAGCTGCGCGGCGCCGAGGTGATGGCGACCGACCTGCGCGCCTCGGTGTCATTGGCCATCGCCGGTCTCTCGGCCGAAGGCGAGACGACGCTCCATCGCGTCTACCACCTCGACCGCGGCTACGAGCGGCTCGAGGAGAAGCTCGCGGCCTGCGGCGCCGATATCGAGCGCCTCAAGGGCTGATGAACTGGGGATGAGCGACAGGCTTAAGCTGATGGCACTCGACGCCGAAGACCTGTCTGTCATTTCATCGGCGGTGCAGGACGCCTTGGTGGCGGTGCGCGACTGCGCCTACTTCAAGGACGACAAGCGCTTCGTGCTGCTGGTCAACCGCTTCCGCTGGGAGGCCGATCGCGAGATCGATTCGGCCCATTCGCGCACCCATGCCGCCCTGGTGTTCAACGACGTTTCAGCCGTCCATAACCACCAGATGCCGCTTTCCGAGCCTGACCGGGTGCTGGAATTGCTGACGGTGGCCTCCGACAATCCTCATTCACTGACCCTGCGCTTTGCCGCAGACCGCGCGATCCGGCTGGAAATCGGCCGTTTCGCGTGTCATCTGGAGGATGTCGGGGAGCCTTGGCCCACCCTGTGGAAGCCCGCGCACCCCGATCCTTAGGCAGGGGGAGGGTGGAGAAAAAAGTGGGAAAATTCACGAATAAGGCCCATTCCATCGGTGTCCGAGGCTTCTCACTGAGGTGAGAAGATCGTGAGAAACCTTATGGAAAATAAGGCCAATTGGAGCTGACGCGTGGCGGGCGAGGCGAACGAGAAACTGATCCTGGCGATCCCCAAGGGCCGCATCCTGAAGGAAGCAGCGCCCCTGTTCGCGCGCGCCGGCATCGAGCCTGAGGCGGCCTTCGCCGACCCCGATTCGCGCCTGCTGCGCTTCACCACCAACCATTCCGACCTCGACATCATCCGCGTGCGCTCCTTCGACGTCGCAACCTTCGTGGCCTTTGGCGCGGCCCATCTCGGTATCGCCGGCGCCGACGTGCTGATGGAGTTCGACTATCCCGAGATCTACGCGCCGATCGACCTCGGCATCGGCAAGTGCCGGCTGGCCGTCGCCGAGCCCGCCGAGATGGCGGGCAGCGACGATCCAAGGCGCTGGAGCCACGTGCGCATCGCCACCAAGTACCCCGAGGTGACGCGCAAGCACTTCGCGGCGCGCGGCGTGCAGGCCGAATGCGTCAAACTCTCCGGCGCCATGGAACTCGCACCCTCGCTCGGCCTCAGCCACCGCATCGTCGACCTTGTCGATTCCGGCCGTACTCTGAAGGAAAACGGCCTGGTCGAGATCGAGCACATCGCCGACATCACCTCGCGCTTCATCGTCAATCGCGCCGCGCTCAAGACGCAACCCGAACGCGTCGGCCGATGGATCGAGCATTTCCGCGAGTTGGCAATTGCCGCTTAGACTCGACGCTGCGGAGCCGGGATTCGAAAAGAAATTTTCGGCCTTCCTCGGGCGCAACCGCGACAGCGACGAGAATGTCGACCGTGTCGCGGCCGAGATCATTGCTGACGTGCGTGCGCGCGGCGATGCCGCGCTGATCGACTACACGCTGAAGTTCGACCGATTCAAGACGGACGCCGCCGGACTGCGCATTTCGGACGCCGACCGCAAGGCAGCGGCCGCCAAGGTGCCACCCAATCAGCGCGAGGCGCTGGCCTTTGCAGCCTCGCGCATCGAAGTCTTCCACCGCGCGATGCTGCCAAAGGATGTCGAGTTCACCGATGCCACGGGCACGCGCCTCGGCGCGCGCTACCGGCCGATCGACGCGGTCGGCGTCTATGTGCCGGGCGGGCTGGCGGCCTATCCCTCGTCGGTGCTGATGAACATCGTGCCGGCCAAGGTGGCGGGCGTAAAACGCATCGTCATGGTCGTGCCGACGCCGGACGGCGTTCTCAATCCGCTGGTCATGCTGGCGGCCGGGATTGCCGGCGCTGACGAAATCTGGCGCATCGGCGGCGCGCAGGCGGTGGCGGCACTGGCCTACGGCACACCGTCGATCAAGCCGGTCGACAAGATCGTCGGCCCCGGCAACGCCTATGTCGCCGCCGGCAAGCGCCGTGTCTTCGGCCAGGTCGGCATCGACCTTATCGCTGGCCCGTCGGAAATCCTGGTCGTCGCCGACAAGCAGAACGATCCCGCCTGGATCGCTGCCGACCTTCTCTCCCAAGCCGAGCACGACGCCTCCTCGCAGTCCGTGCTGATCGCCGCCGACAAGGCCTTCGCCGACGCAGTGGCCAAGGCAGTCGAAGCTGAGCTCAAGACCATGCCGCGCGCCGACATCGCCGGTGCAAGCTGGCGCGACAACGGCGCCATCATCACCGTGCCAGACCTGGCCGCTTGCGCGGCCATCGTCGACCGCATCGCCGCCGAGCACGTCGAACTCGCCATGGAAATGCCCGCCGCCGAGGCGCTGTCGCAAAAGATAAATCACGCCGGCGCGATCTTCCTCGGCCGCCACACGCCGGAAGCCATCGGCGATTATGTCGCCGGCACCAACCATGTGCTGCCGACTTCGCGCGCTGCGCGCTTCTCGGGCGGCCTCGGCGTCGGTGACTTTTTGAAGCGCACCTCGATCGTGGCCTGCACGCCCGAGGCGCTGGCCGCCCTTGGCCCCGCGGCCATGACGCTGGCCGAAGCCGAGGGCCTTGATGCGCACGGCCGTTCGGTCTCGATCCGGCTCAACCGCCGCGGTTAGGCCCGGCGATGTCCCCAAGCTCATCGAAGACGGCGCGCCGCATCGTCGATATCGTGCTGGACGAGGAATCCGTGGCGCGCCGCTCCCCCGAGGTCGAGCACGAGCGCGCCGTGGCGCTGTTTGACCTCCTGGAAGAGAACGACTTCATCCTGGTGAACAGTGCGCCGGGACCCTACCGGCTGCGCATCGGCATCTTCGAGCAGCGCCTGGTGTTCGACGTGCGCGACGACGAGGACAACAAGCTGCGCGACATCGTGCTGTCGCTGACGCCGTTTAGGAAGGTCGTGAAGGACTACTTCCTGATCTGCGAGAGTTACCACGCCGCCATCAAGAAGCATGGACCGGCACAGATCGAGGCGATCGACATGGGCCGCCGTGGCTTGCACAACGAAGGCTCCGAGCTGCTGCGCGAGCGGCTCGACGGTAAGATCGAGGTCGATCTCGACACCGCCCGGCGGCTGTTCACGCTGATCTGCGCGCTCCATATCAAGACGGCCTGAGACGCTGAGTTGAGCGGTCTTCCTTCCAGCCTGCTCTTTGCCTGCAGCCAGAACTCCGTACGCTCGCCGATGGCCGAGGCGCTGGCCAAATGGCTCTATGGTCAGTCGGTGTTCATCGATTCGGTGGGTGTTCGCGCGAGCGACGCGGATAGTTTCGCGGTGACGGTGCTCGACGAGATCGGGATCGACGGCCACCGCCACCACGCCAAGACCTTCGACGACGTCGATGCCTCGTCTTTCGAGCTGATCGTCACGCTCTCGCCCGAAGCCCATCACCGGGCGCTGGAATTCACCCGCAGCACGGCCGCCGAGGTCGAATACTGGCCGATCCCGGACGCCAGCGCCGTCGAAGGCAGCCGAGAAGCCAGGCTCGACGCCTACCGCCAGACCCGCGACCTGCTGCTGGCGCGCCTGAAGGCCCGGTTCGGTACACCGGCCGGGCCGTCGCTGTAGTTGACTAAAACCCGCCTGCGGCCCATTTTCCCGCCGCTCCACAACCCTAGCCCGGAGGCCGGATGGCCAAGGAAGATCTGATCGAATTCAACGGCGTGGTGGCCGAATTGCTGCCCAACGCCATGTTCCGCGTAAAGCTCGACAACGACCATACGATCCTCGCCCATACCTCGGGCAAGATGCGCAAAAACCGCATCCGCGTACTGGCCGGCGACCGCGTCACCGTCGAAATGACGCCCTACGACCTCTCCAAGGGTCGCATCACCTTCCGCTTCAAATAGGCGTTGCGCGGCCCCCTGATCCTCGCGTCCGCCTCGCCGCGCCGGCTCGACCTGCTGCGACAGGTCGGACTCGAACCGGCCGCCATCGACCCCGCCGATATCGACGAGACGGCGCGCCCCGCCGAGCCGCCGCGCGCCTATGCGCTGCGCATGGCCGAGGCCAAGCTCGCGGCCGTGGCGCCGCGCCACCCCGGCGCGACCGTGCTGGCGGCCGACAGCGTCGTGGCGCTGGGACGGCGCATCCTGCCCAAGGCCGAGAGCGAAGCCGAGGCGCGGCGTTGTCTCGCGCTGCTGTCGGGACGGCGACATCGCGTGCTGGGCGGCCTTGCCGTCGCTGTGGATGGCGGCAAGGTGCGCACACGGCTGGTCGAGTCAGTGGTGCGCTTCAAGCGCCTGACGGCGGCCGATATCGACGCCTATATTCAAAGCGGGGAATGGAAGGGCAAGGCCGGCGGCTACGCCATCCAGGGCAGGGCGGCCGAGTTCGTCGCCTTCATCTCCGGTTCCTACAGCAACGTCGTCGGCCTGCCGCTGTTCGAGACGATGGCGCTCCTCAAGGCGGTGTCGTGAGTCGCCCATGAGTCGTATCGACCGGCTGATCTGCCACGTCATGCCCAAGGCGCACATGATCGCGCTGGTCTCCGAGGGCTGGCTGGTCGAGCTGCAGGTCGTGCGTCGCGACCGGCCGTCGCTGGTCGAGAACGTGTTTTTAGGCCGCCTCGAACGCGTCATGCCCGATCTCGACGCGGCCTTCATCGACATCGGCCTGGAGCGCGCCGGCTTCCTGCGCGCCGAGGATCGCGCCGGCATGGACGGCTGGCCGCCGCTTGGCGCCCCGGTACTGGCGCAGGTGCGCGCCGACACCGAGGGTGACAAGGGCCCGCGGCTTTCCATGAACATCGCCGTCACCGGCCGTTACCTGGTCTATCATCCGGTTGGTTCCGGCGTGACCTTCTCGCGCCGTATTGAGAGCGAGACAGAGAAAGCGCGTCTGCTCGGTCACGTCGAGGGCCTACTCGACGGCGGCATCGTCGTACGCACGGCGGCGGCGGGCGCGCTGCCAGAGGCGCTGCAAGCGGATGCCGCACTGCTGCTGGAACGCTGGGAGAAAATCCGCCGCGAAGCGCTCGGCGCCGGCGGCTCGGCCAATCTCTCGGCGCGCATTCCCGGCGAGCGCGATCCGCTCGGCCGCGCATTGCGCGACCATGGTGCCGCGCTCGAGGAAGCAATCGTCGATGACCGCATGCTCGCACGCGCCCTGCAGGACGAGATGGACCGCCTGCGCGAGAAGATCCGCGTGCGTTGGCACTCCGGGCCGATGCCGGCCTTCGAGATCGACGACGTGGCCGGCCAGATCGACACCGCGCTCGCCCCGCGTATCGTGCTGGAAAGCGGCGTCGAGGTGCTGTTCGAGCCGGGCGAGACGCTCTGCGCCATCGATGTCGACAGCGCCTCGGCCGGCGGCCGCCAGGGCCGTGCGCCGCGCCGTGGCGTCGACGTCAATCTCGACGCGGTGCCGATGATTGCCCAGCAGCTCCGGCTGCGGAATATCTCGGGCGCGGTGATCGTCGATTTCGTCACCATGCGCAGCGCCTTTGATCGCGACAAGGTGCAGACCGCTTTGGCCGAGGCGCTGGCCGACGATCCCGCCCCGGTCCAGCTCTATGGTTTTACCCGGCTCGGCTTGTTCGAGTTGACGCGGGCGCGGCGCGGGCCGACGCTGAGGGCTCAGCTCGAAGCGCTGGAGAGGGGCGATGAGTGAGAAATCGGGACCGCCGTTACGCGCCGTGAGGATTGCCGCCAAGTGCCCGGTGTGTGGCAAGCTCGCCGAGGAGAAATACAAGCCGTTCTGCGCCAAGCGCTGTGCCGACATCGATCTCGGGCGCTGGCTGAAGGAAGGTTACAGCGTCCCGGCCGAGGAAGTGCCGGACGACGACAAATCGGAAGAAGGCCGCGGGGAGGGCCGCTAGACAGGAAAGCCCGCCCATCCTATAAGCCCCC
>CAMDQJ010000086.1 GCA_945905835.1 Asaia bogorensis | reverse complement strand
CCAAGGGCGAGGCGGGCCTGCTCGAAGGCATCCCGCTCGCAATCAAGGATCTGTTTTGTACCGAGGGCGTGCAGACCACGGCCGGCTCGCACATCCTCGAAGGCTTCGTGCCGCCCTATGAGAGCACGGTGACCACCAATCTGTGGAAGGCCGGCGCGGTCATGGTCGGCAAGACCAACCTCGACGAATTCGCCATGGGCTCGTCGAACATGACGAGCTATTTCGGCGGCGTCGAAAATCCGTGGAAGCGCCGGGGCGACAACCGCAAGCTGGTACCCGGCGGCTCGTCGGGCGGCTCGGCCGCGGCGGTCGCGGCCCATATGGTGCCGGGCAGCACCGGCACCGATACCGGCGGCTCGATCCGCCAGCCGGCATCGTTCTGCGGCATCGTCGGCCTTAAGCCGACCTACGGCCGCTGCTCGCGCTGGGGCGTCGTGGCCTTCGCGAGCTCGCTCGACCAGCCCGGCCCGTTCGGCCGCACCGTCGAGGATACAGCGCTCCTGCTGCAGGCGATGTCGGGCCACGACCCGAAAGACTCGACCTCCGCGCCGCTCGCCGTGCCCGACTTCGTCGCGGCGGCACGCAATCCCGACATCAAGGGCATGCGGGTCGGCATCCCGAAGGAATACCGCGTCGACGGCACGTCACCCGAGATCACCGCCTTGTGGGACAAGGGCGTCGAGATGATGAAGGCGGCGGGTGCGACGCCGGTCGAGGTCTCCCTGCCGCACACCAAATACGCGCTGCCCGCCTATTACATCGTGGCGCCGGCGGAGTGTTCGTCCAACCTCGCGCGCTATGACGGCGTGCGCTATGGCCTGCGCGTGCCGGGCAAGGACCTGGCCGACATGTACCAGAACACGCGCGCCGCGGGCTTCGGCAGGGAAGTGCGCCGCCGTATCATGATCGGCACCTATGTGCTCTCGGCCGGCTACTACGACGCCTACTACAAGAAGGCGCAGCGGATCCGTGCGCTGCTTGCCCGCGACTTCAAGCAAGCCTTCGAGAAATGCGACGTGCTGCTGACGCCGACCGCGCCGACATCGGCCTTCGCGGCCGGCGAGAAGATGGACGATCCGGTGACCATGTATCTCAACGACATGTTCACCATTCCGGCGTCCATGGCGGGCCTGCCCGGCATTTCCGTGCCGGCCGGTCTCGATAAGGACGGCCTGCCGCTGGGCCTTCAGTTGATTGGTCGGGCCTTCGACGAGGAGACGATGCTGCGGGCGGCGGCGGCGCTGGAGAAGGCGGCGGCTTTCAGCGGACGGGCGGCTGGATTCTGAGGGTTACACCGGCGCGAAGCCCGGCAGCTACAGTGCCTTGCGATCGAACGTCACGGTATGCGAGCAGCCAGCTTCTCTTCCAAGAAAGCAGATCAAGGCGTTGGCAAAGGAAGCTTGCCCATCCCTGAGCGCGGCGGCGGCCTCCCAGACTTCTTTTTCGCTATCGACGACAAGTGTATCGATCTGGAGCAGGCGCTCGATCGCCGAGGCGAGATCGAGGTCGGAAAATCCGGCGCCGTGACCTATCGCGACGGCGAGGCCACCGGCGCGCTGCCGGGCAGGCTGGTGCGGGGGCCTCAGAAAGCCGCCTAGGGGGGGCGGACGGGAAATCGGGAAACTGGCAAAAAACACCGATGCCATCGGCATCGGAGGTTTCCCGACCGGCCGGGAAACGCTCGGGAAAATAGGGGCTTTCGCCCGGCTCAGTCGCTCTTGATGTCGTAGTCCTTGATGACCTTGAACCAGCGCTCCTGCTCACTCGTCTGGAAGCTGGCGAAGGTCTCGGGGGAGCTCGCCAGGATCTCCATGTCGATCAGCTCGACGAACTTTTGGGCGACATCGGGGGAGCGCGCAGCCTTGGCGAGTTCGACGCTCATATGGTCGACGATCGGGCGCGGCGTACCGGCCGGCACATAGACGCCCCACCAGGAGTAGGTCGGGTAGGTCTTGAGCCCTTGCTCGGCGAGCGTGGGAACATTCGGCAGGCTCGGCACGCGATTGTCGCCGGTGGTCGCAAGCGGCCGCAGCTTGCCGGTGCGGAAGTGTGGCTGCAGTGCGCCCAGCGTGGTCACCGTGACGTCGGTGACGCCGGCCAGCACATCCTGCACCGTCGGTCCGCCGCCCTTGTAGTAGATCTGGTTGAGTTCGAAGCCGTTGGCCTTCTGCAGAAAGGCGGCGAGCAGCAGCGCGCCGCTGGCCGACAGCAATCCGATACTGACCTTGCCGGGCCGGGCTTTCGCGTCAGCGATGACGTCACCAACCGTTTTGTAGGGACGGTCGGGATGGCAGGCGACGGCGAGCGGCGCGCGGCCGACCAGCATCACGTTGAAGAGGTCGGAGTCCCTGTAGGGCAGGTTGGGCGTGAAGGCGGGGCTGAGGATATGGCTGTCGAAGGTGATCATCCAGGTCTGGCCGTCGGCCGGCGCCTTGGCGGCGATCGCAGCCCCGATCGCGCCGGCGGCGCCCGGCTTGTTGTCGATCACCGTCGTCCAGCCGGTATTGTCGCTGACCTTGGCGGCGAGGATGCGGGCCACCGGATCGGTCGTGCCGCCCGGCGGAAAGGGCACGACAACGCGGATCGGGCCCTTGGGCCACGCGGCCTGTGCCCGGGCGATCGTCGGGGCGGCCAATACAGCCGTTGTCCCGGCGAGGAGGGTGCGACGGCGCATGATCAGTCCCCCTTGATGTCGTTGTCCTTGATGACCTTGAACCAGCGCTCCTGTTCGCTCTTCTGGTAGGCGGCGAAGGCCTCGGGCGAGCTGGTCTGGATCTCCATGTTGAACTGCCCGACGAATTTCTGTGTCACGTCGGCGCTGCGCACCGCCTTGGTGATCTCGGCATGCATATGGTCGACGATTGGCCGCGGCGTGCCGGCCGGCGCATAGACGCCCCACCACGAATAGGACGGAAAGCCCTTGATGCCCTGCTCGATCAGCGTCGGCGTGTCGGGCAGCGCGGGCGTGCGTGCCTCGCCGGTGACGGAGATCGGCCGGACCTTGTTCACGCGGAAATGCGGGCTGAGCGATGTCGTGCTGCCGATCGCGATGTCGGTGACGCCGGCCAGGATGTCCTGATTGAGCGGGCCACCGCCCTTGTAGGGGATCAGGTTGATGTCGACGTCGTTCTCTTTCTTGATGAGGGTCATCAGCACGATCGCCTGGCTCGCCGCCAGCACGCCAATGCTGACCTTGCCGGGCCGCTTCTTCGCATCCTCGACGACATCGACGAAGTTCTTGTAGGGCCGGTCGGGATGCGCGCCGATCGCCTGCGGCGTGCGCCCGATCAGCATGACGTTGAGCAGGTCGGAGTCCTTGTAGGGCAAGGCGGGTGCGAAGGCGGGGTTGAGGATGTGGCTGTCGAAGGTAAGCATCCACGTCTGGCCGTCGGGGGCCGACTTGGCCGCGACCGCCGAGCCGACCACGCCGGTGCCGCCCGGCTTGTTCTCGATGACGATATTCCAGCCCGTGATCTCGATCAGCTTGGCCTGGATGATACGCGCGATAGGATCGGTCGAGCCGCCGGGCGGGAAGGGCACGATGATTTTTATCGCGCCCTTGGGCCAGTCGTTTTGGGCGCGGACGAGGCCGGGCGTGGCAAAGGCGGCAGCAGCAGTTCCGGCCAGCAGGGACCGGCGGTGAATGTTCTTCATTTAGCAGTCCTCCCAGACCTTCGTTTCCGGAAGGATATCACCATTGTCGGTGCCGCGTCAGGGTGCGGGCCAGGCCGTGGCTTCGAAGGTCGTGAACTGCGTCTCCAGTCGCCACTGTGCCCTGGCCTTCTCGCTGCGACCGAGGAAGTCGAGGCAAACTGGCGGCGGCGCCTGCACGCCGGGCTGCGTGCCGGCGCAGGACGCGCCCATCACATACGGCGCCGTTCCGCGCCACAGGCTTTCACCGGGCAGGAAGGCGTATTCTAGGCTGTTCCGGACCAGCGTCTTGAGGTCGGCATAGCTCAGGCCATAGGTGAGCGTCGCGCGCTTGAATTCATGCGTGAGGTCGATGCGCGACACGCCTTCGTCGTCGGTCGAAAGGGCCACGGGCACGCCGGTCCGGCGATAGGTCTCGAAAGGATGCTGGGCGCCGACGACGTTGAGGATGGTGTCGTTGCTGGTGAGGTTGATCTCCACCATGATCCGCCGCTTCGCCATCATCGTGAGCAGGCCGGCCGCATCGTCCTCGTGCATCACGGCGACGCCGTGGCCGATGCGGCTGGCACCCGCGACTTCGATGGCGCTTCGGATATGGGAACGCAGCGCTTCCTTCGGCACGAGCGCAGGCGTCAATTCGCCGGCGTGAAGGCTGATTTTCAATTCGGGCGAGAGTGCGTGCAGGAAGCCCAGCATCCGCATCTGGATGTCATAGTCGCGGACGGCCACCGGATTGTCTTCGGGCGCTACGAGATTGAGCCCGACGATGCGCGGGTCGACCTTGGCGAGCTCCCAGGCGAAGATGAACTGGGCGAAAGCCTGCTCGCGATCGACGACGCGGCTTGCCTGGGCGAGATAGCGGACGGTAACGGCGCAGCCTGGCTGAGCGGTTGAAGTGCCACAGCGCATCAGCCGGCGCATCGTGCTCTCGGCTGCATCAATTTCTTTCCGTGCGGCGGCGACGGCGGCGGTCATGGCGGGGCCGAGCATGCGGCTGCGCATCGACGCAAGGTCGTCATTCCAGCCCACGGCTTTGCCGATGGCCCGCGCCTCGCTCATCCCGGGCGAGACCATGAGCTCGAGATAGGAAACGGATTGCGCGCCGGCCCGGTCCGCCACTTCGGCAAGCATGTCGCCGAAACGCTTGTCTTGGGACACATTGAACTTGGAGAAGGTTCTGAAGAAATGGTCGTGGCCGCTTTCGCCGGTCGGCAGGAAGCCGCGCATCGACAGCGCATCCATCAACTGCCCATAGAGCCGCGGATCGCGGTTTGCCTCTGCAGCGGATACCTGTTCCAGCGCCTTGCAGGGAGGCTTGGCCAGAACCATCGACGCCAGCACGACGCAGAGCCCGTCCTCCGACGCCCAGCGGATATAGCTCTCGGCATAGATGGCGCCGGAGAGATGGCTGTGCAGGTCACCGCCCTTGGGCATGCGGCGCAGGAAAGTGTCGAAATAGGGTGGTCGGCCGCGGATCTGTTGCAGATAGGCCGCTGTCCGGGCCTCGCTGTCCGACGGGGGCGGTGTGGCCGGAAGGCTCGCGCAGGCCTGGAGAACCAGTACCAGCAGGACCGCGAACAACCGGTTGATAGTGGCGGTCATTTTCCTCCCCAAACGTCTTGATTGGAGGCGAACCTAGGGCCTATTTACCCTTTATGTCACTGATCAAAGGTAAAACCGGCGATTGGGAAATCGTCCTTGGGCTGGAAGTTCATGCCCAGGTCATTTCCGACGCCAAGCTCTTCTCCGGCGCTCCGACCACTTTCGGTGCCGATCCCAACACCCAGGTGTCGCTGGTCGATGCCGCCATGCCGGGCATGCTGCCGGTGATCAACGAGCGCTGCGTCGAGCAGGCCGTGCGTACCGGCCTAGGCCTCAATGCGCAGATCAACCTGCGCTCGCTGTTCGACCGCAAGAACTACTTCTATGCCGACCTGCCGGCCGGCTATCAGATCTCGCAGTTCAAGGACCCGATCGTCGGCGAAGGCGCGGTCGAGATCGATTTGGCCGACGGCAAGACCAAGACCATCGGCATCGAGCGCCTGCATCTAGAGCAGGACGCCGGCAAGAGCCTGCACGACCAGCATCCGAGCCAGACTTATGTCGACCTCAACCGGTCTGGCGTGGCACTGATGGAAATCGTCAGCCGGCCGGACATGCGCAATGCCGAGGAGGCCGCGGCCTATCTCACCAAGCTGCGCTCGATCGTGCGCTATCTCGGGACCTGCGACGGCAACATGGACGAGGGCTCCATGCGTTGCGACGTCAATGTCTCGGTGCGCAAGCCTGGCGCCGATCTCGGCACGCGCTGCGAGATCAAGAACGTGAACTCGATCCGCTATGTGAAGCAGGCCATCGAGTACGAGGCGCGCCGCCAGGTCGAGATCATCGAAGGCGGTGGACGGATCGTGCAGGAGACTCGCCTGTTCGATCCCGGCCGCGGCGAAACACGCTCCATGCGCTCGAAGGAAGACGCGCACGATTACCGCTACTTCCCCGATCCCGATCTGCTGCCGCTGGTCTTCAGCCAGGACTATGTCGACAAGATCCGCGCCAGCCTGCCCGAGCTGCCCGACGCCCGGAAGAACCGCTTCATCAAGGATTACGGTCTCACGCCCTATGATGCCGGTGTGCTGGTGGGCGAGAAGGACACGGCCGAGTTTTTCGAGGCCGTCGCCAAGGGCCGCGACGCCAAGCAGGCGACCAACTGGGTCACCGGCGATTTCTTCGCCATGCTCAACCGCCGCGGCGTCGGCATTGCCGACTCGCCGATCAGTGCGGCATCGCTCGGCAAGCTTCTCGACCTGATTGCCGACGGCACGATCTCCGGCCGTATTGCCAAGGATCTGTTCCTCGCCATGGATGAGACCGGCAAGGATCCGGCCGTGCTGGTCGAGGAGCGTGGCCTGAAGCAGGTGACCGACACCGGTGCGATCGAGGCCGCCATCAAGGCGGTGATCGACGGCAATCCCGGCCAGGTCGTGGCCTACAAGGCGAAGCCCACGCTGATGGGATGGTTCGTTGGCCAGGTGATGAAGTCGACCGGCGGCAGGGCCAATCCCAAGATCGTCAACGAACTCCTGAAGAAGGCGCTCGACGCCTAGAGGCTATCGATGATCGCCAAGCTTTACGCCATGACCTGCGGCTCCCTGATGGGCCCGTACGACCAGTTGATGGAAGGCGGCGAGGGCCGCATCCGGCTGCCCATCCCGTCGTTCCTGATCGAGCACCCCAAGGGCACGGCGCTGTTCGACACCGGCATGCACCCGGAACTGCGCACAAATCCCGGGCGGCGGGTGAGCGAGCGCGTGCTGCGCCTGTTCGGTTTCGAGCATTTCGGGCCGGCCGACGACATCAGGTCGAAGCTGGCGGCGTTCGACCGTGATCCGGGCAAGATCGACTTCATCATCGCCTCGCACTTCCATTTCGACCATTGCGGTGGCAACGAGTTCGTGCCCAACGCCACCCTGATCGTGCAGAAGCGCGAATGGCAGGCGGCCAACGACCCCGAGCTCGGTCCGGCGCTGGGTTTCAGCAAGCTCGACTTCGACCACGGCCACAAGGTGCTGCAGGTCGACGGGGAGCACGACGTGTTCGGTGACGGCTCGGTGGTCTGCATTCCGACCTGGGGCCACACGCCTGGCCACCAATCGCTGCGCGTGCGCACGGCGAAGGGCGAGGTCGTCCTGACCGGCGACGCCTGCTACTTCTGCCGCACGCTGAAGGAACGCCGTCTGCCGGTCCGCGTCTTCAATCGCGAGGAGATGCACGCCTCGCTCGACCGGCTGGCGGCACTGGAGAAGGGCGGCGCCAAGCTGATCTTCGGCCACGACGCCGATTTCTGGAAGGACGTACCGCAGGCGCCGGTCCAGGTTTTCTGATGCGCATCTGCTTCGTCGGCGACAGCATGGTGAACGGCACCGGCGATCCGGAGTATCTCGGCTGGGTCGGCCGCGTGCTGCGCGACGAGCGCAAGCGGCGGGCGGAACTCACCGGCTACAATCTCGGCATTCGCCGCGACACCTCGGCGCAAATCCGTGCGCGGTGGTCGGCAGAAGTGACTTGCCGCCTGCCGCGGAGTTCGAGGGCCGCGTGGTGTTCTCGTTCGGCGTCAACGATTGCGTGCAGGAAGTCGATCCGGCGCGCTCGCTTGCCAATGCCGAAGCGATCCTGGGCGAAGCGAAGGCGCGCTGGGGCTTCAAGGGCGGCGACACCGACGGCCATTGCCTGCAAAACCGCTCGTCCAGGGACGCCATGATCCTCGAGATCGGTACGCGCAGTGCCACCGACGTGGGTCACTACTCAGACATCGACATGGTCGCCCCGCCGGACGGCAAGCCCGCTGTCTACACGCGCAAGGACGGTACGCCCTACACCGACATCAAGCGGCGGGCCAGGAAAGCCTAGTCAGTTTTGCGGCATGAACTCGATCATCAGGCCGCCGCCGGCCTGTTCGGGCGCCACGAGAACGCGGTCACCCTCGGTTAGGGCGAACGGCACGTTGTTGGCGCCGAGCAGCGCCTGCAGCGGTCGCGCGCGTTCAATGGCAATAGCGCAGCCGACCACGGCCGGCAACTCGCCGGGCGCCATCGCCTCGATCGCCTTGTACTCGAGCTGGTAGGCGAGCGGCGACCAGATCAGAAGCTCGACCGAGCCGGTCTTGACCAGGGCGCAGCCGTCGAAGATCTCCTCGACCTTGGCGCCCCAGGCCGTCTTGAGTTCGTTGGCGAGTTTCTTGGGATCCTCGGCCACGGCGTGGATTGCCATCAGGCCGAGCGCGCCGTTGGGATGGACGATCCATTCCGGTTCCGAGAAGGCGTCCGGCGTCTCGTGCCGCACCGGCACCCAGGGCAGCGGGCCACTGGCTTCGCCGACAACCACGCCGGCATCGACCTCGAAGCCGTCTTCGGTCTCCCAGGCATGCGTGCGCTCCTCGCCTTCGAGCTCGGCGACGTTGATCGCCAGCGTGAGTGCTGCCCCCTGGCCCTCGGTGAGCTCGATGTAGTTAGGAACGTCGTCGGCGTCGGGCTGGAAGCAGATGCAGCGCGGATCGACGCCCTCGGGCGTGAGGTTGAACCCGAGCTGCTCCAGCTTTGACGCAGTCGGGGCGGGGTCGGAAAGGGTGATGATCAGATGATCAATATCGCGGGCCGCAATTTTCATCGAAGGGTCATACGGGGTCCCTCCCTCACGCTCAAGTGCGGTGCATCGCGACAGGCGGCGCGCTAATTGCCCGCCATTTGCGTTCCACCGGAGGAAACCATGTCCAAACCGACTCTTTACGGCATCTGGCTGAGCGGCCCGACCTACAAGGCGGGCCTTGCATTGTCGCTGCTCGGCCAGCCGTTCGCCTACAAGCACGTCGACCTGCGTGCGGGTGCCCACAAGCAGCCCGAGTATCTCGCCATCAACCGCTTCGGCCAAGTGCCGGCGCTGGTCGATGGCGACCTCAATCTCTGCCAGTCCGGCTCGATCCTGCTCTACCTCGCCGACAAGTTCGGCAAGATGGGGGGCAAGACGGCGGAAGAGAAGGCGCGCGTGCGCGAGTGGATCTTCTGGGAGTTCGATCGCCTCGCCACCAACGTCTATCGCCCGCGCGCCATCAAGCGCGGCTTCCTGAAGGCCGAGGACAGCGTCTATGCGATGTACGCCAATATGGCCGGTGAGGCACTGAAGGTGCTCGACGCAGCACTCGCCAAGTCGCCGTTCCTAGTCGGCAACGAGGTCACGATGGCCGACGTCGCGGTCTATGGCGACGTTGCCTACACCGAGGAAGCGGCCATCGACACCTCCGGCTATGCCAACATCAAGGCCTGGATGGGCCGCATGGAAAAGCTGCCGGGCTTCAAGAAGTACGAGGACGTGCTGCCCAAGCAGGACGCCGCGTAGCTTACGCATCGAGCTTCTTCTTCATCGCCGCAAGTCCCCGATCCATCATCGCGACGATGGCGTTCACCTGAGAACGCGCAGCACATGCTCGCGAAACGCCCTCGCGCAAGCGGGAGCGTTTTGCTTTGATGCGGCAACGAAGAGGAGGAGACATGACCATGTTCCGTTCGATCGGTCTGGGCGCACTGGCGCTGGCCGTCGCGTTCCCGGTATGGGCGCAGGGGATACCCAAGGCGCAGTCACCGGAGGAAGTGGGCTTCTCCGCGCAGCGCCTGAAGCGGCTCAGCGACCGCATCAAGGAGGGCGTCGACAAGAACGAGCTGCCGGGCGCCGTCGTGCTGATCGCGCGCAACGGCAAGATCGTCATGCACGAATCCTTCGGCTTCCGCGACAAGGACGCCAAGGCGCCGATGGCCAACGACGCGATCTTCCGCATCGCCTCGATGACCAAGCCGATCGTGTCAGTGGCGGCGATGATGCTGGCGGAGGAGGGCAAGCTCACGCTCGCCGATCCGGTGTCGAAATACATTCCCGAGTTCGCCGAAACCAAGGTCAGTGTCGAGAAGAAGAACGCCGATGGCACCAACGAGCTCACGCTCGAGCCGCAGTTCCGGCCGATGACGGTGCAGGACCTGATGCGCCATACCTCGGGCCTCACCTACGGCGTCGTCGGCCGCAACCCGGTCAAGCAATCCTATATCGACATGAAGTTGATGGACGCCAACCAGACCAATGCCGAGATGGCGGTAAAGCTGTCAAAGCTGGCGCTGCTCTACCAGCCCGGCACGACCTGGGAATATTCCATGTCGACCGACGTGTTGGGCCGCGTCGTCGAGGTCGCCTCGGGCATGAGCCTCGACAAGTTCATCGCCGAGAAGATCACCCAGCCGCTCAAGATGGGCGACACCGGCTTCGAGGCCTCAGCCGACAAGAAGATGCGCGGCGCGCATGCGCAGAAGGAGGGGCCGAAGAACGAGGCGCCGGCCATTCCCGACATCACGCTCGCTTCCAAGTGGAAGTCGGGCGGTGGCGGCATGGTCTCGACCGCGGCCGATTACGCGCGGTTCCTGCAGATGTTCGCCAATGGCGGCCAGCTCGATGGCGCCCGCCTGATCTCGCGCAAGACCATCGACCTGATGACGGCCAACCACCTGCCGCCCGACATTCAGATGGGCGCGGACATGTGGGCCTTCCAGGCGCTCGAGCCCAGCCCGGCCAAGGGTCAGGGCTTTGGTCTGGGCTTCGCGGTGCGCGTCGACCAGGGCCGCAACGCCCTGCACGGCTCACCCAACGATTATTACTGGGGCGGCGCCTGGGGCACCTATTTCTGGCACGACCCGCGCGAGCGCATGTATGTCGTGTTCATGATGCAATCGTCGACGGCACGACTGCAGTATCGCTACCTGATGCGCGAGCTGGTGTATCAGGCGTTGATCGGAAACTGAGTATGGTCACGCTTGCTGTCTTCACAAAGAACAACATCAACCCGGCGTACACGGCAGCCCGTCTGGCCGCCGATCTCGTGGCCAAGGAGAACGGCGCGCGGACGGTTCACTACGTGCCGGAAAAGCCCGACGACGTTGCGCAGCAAAAGGCGCTCGTCGAGCAGGCACTGAAGGACCGGCCCGACGCCGTGGTCTTCGTGCCGGTCGACGACGTCAAGATGATCGAGGATGCGCGGAAATTCGCTGCTGCGGGAATTCCGGTCGTCATCTGCATCAACAACATGCCGGGCGATTTCGTGACCTATGTCGGTTCCGACGACGTGGCCGTCGGCTATATCGCCGCGAAGGCCCTCTTCGAGGGCCTCGGAAGCAAAGGCAAGGTCGTGGCCATCGACGGCAATCCGTCGGCGCCGACCATGCGCGACCGCACCACGGGTTTCCAGCAGGCACTGGGCGAATTCTCCGGCATCGAACTTTTAGGCTCGGCGGTCGGCATGAACCTTCAGCCCGAAGGAAAGGTTGCCATGGCCGGATTGCTGGCGAAGCATCCGCGGATCGACGGCGTCTGGACCGGTAACGACGTCATGGCCTACGGCGTCCTCGACGCCCTGGGTGAGACCGGGCGGACGGCCAAGCTCGTCGGCGTCAACGGTCTGCGCGAAGCGATCGATTGCATCGAGAAGGGCACGATGCTGGCCACCGTCGACTTCAGCGCCTTCAATATCTGTCATGTCGGGGCACAAGCGGCCGTGCGCCATCTCAAGGGCGAGCGCGTGCCGTCGACGATCACGCTGCCGGCGGTGTTGATCGACAAGTCGAACTGCACGGCCTGGAAATTGCCGTTTGAACAGCGCCCTCGACCGGTGTGGGAAGAGGTGGTCCGGTAGGCTAATCTCGCTCAACTCAATCGTCGCTGGAGACGTCCACTATGATCGATCTCTACTACTGGCCGACGCCGAACGGCTGGAAGATTTCCATCATGCTCGAGGAATGCGGGCTGGCCTATAAGCTCATACCGGTCGATATCGGCAAGGGCGAGCAGTTCAAGCCGGACTTCCTCAAGATCAGTCCCAACAACCGCATGCCGGCGATCGTCGATCCCGATCCGCCGGTTGGCGGCGCTCCGGTCACAGTGTTCGAGTCGGGCGCCATCCTGCAATACCTCGCCGAGAAGACCAGCAAATTCATGCCCAAGGACCTGCGCGGCAAGTACGAGGTGCTGCAGTGGCTCAACTGGCAGATGGGCGGCCTCGGTCCGATGGGAGGCCAGACGACGCACTTCAATATCTACGCGCCGCAGTTCAATCCGGTCGAGCAGCTCACCTACAGCCAGAACCGCTACACCAGCGAGGTCAACCGGCTGTTCGGCGTGTTGAACAAGCGGCTGGCCGACCGGCCGTTCGTGGCCGGCGACCTTTCCATCGCCGACATGGCGATCTGGCCGTGGGTCGTGCCGTGGAAGAACTTCAAGCAGAACCTCGATGATTTTCCCAACCTCAAGAAGTGGTTCGAGGTGTCGATGGGCGAGCGCCCGGCGGTGAAGAAGGGCAGGGCCGTTGGCGCCGATCTCCGGCCGCCACCCGGCCAGCAGACCGACGAACAGCGCCGCGTGCTGTTCGGCCAGACCGCCGCCGTGGTTCGCTGAAATAAAAGCGTATCCCGCCCGCTCTTGACGCCTTGCGTGCGGCTGACCACGTTCGCAGGGCTCATCAGGGGCGGGAGGCACCATCATGCAGCCAGAAGAACGTGACCTCATCACCGGCCTGTTCGGCCGTCTCCAGCAATTCGAATCCCAACCGCGCGAGCCCGAAGCCGAGCGCTTGATCGCCAATCTGGTCGTGCGCCAGCCCTCGACGCCCTATCTGCTGACCCAGACCGTGCTGGTCCAGGAGCAGGCGCTGAAAGCCGCCCAGGAACGCATTGCCGAACTCGAGGCAAAGACGGCGGCGGCCGCCGCTCCTTCGGGCTTCCTTTCCAGTGCACCCAAGATCGGACCATGGGGTGCCTCGCCCGCCGCACGGCCCGCGGCGCCACCTCCGCCGCCGACCGCGCAGCCGCCGGGACAACCCGCGGGCGGCGGCGGCGGCTTCCTGCGTACAGCGCTTACCACCGCGGCTGGCGTTGCCGGCGGCGCGTTGCTGTTCGAAGGTATCCGCAACATGATGGGCCACAATCCCGGTCCGTTCGGCGGTTCCCAGGGGCTGGCCGGCACGCCGCAGCAGCAGGTGCCGCAACCTCCGGACGGTCAGCAGGCGCTGTTCGACGACGGCGCCACCAGCGACGACTACGATCTCACGTCCGACAATTCTGGCTTCGATGGCGGCGGTTCGGACGACAGCTCGGTTTGATCGAAACCCAACGCATCGCCATCAACCAAGGACGGACAATGATCGAACTTCATACGTGGGGCACACCCAACGGCCGCAAGGTCTCCATCATGCTCGAGGAATGCGGGCTGCCCTACAGCGTGCACAAGGTCGACATCTCCAAGGGTGAGCAGTTCAAAGCAGAGTTCCTGAAGATCAGTCCCAACAACCGCATCCCCGCGATCCTCGATCCCGACGGCCCCGGCGGCAAGCCGATCAGCCTGTTCGAATCGGGCGCGATCCTGATCTACCTCGCCGACAAGACCGGCAAGTTCCTGTCGAAAGATCCCGTCCAGAAATACAAGACCATCGAATGGCTGATGTGGCAGATGGGTGGCGTTGGCCCGATGTTCGGCCAAGCCCACCATTTCCTGCGCGCCGCCCCGACCAAGATCGAGTACGGCATCAAGCGCTACGTCGACGAGGCCAAGCGCCTCTACGGCGTCCTCGACAAGCAACTCGCCAGCCATGCCTTCGCGTCGGGCGACCACTACACCATCGCCGACATGGCGATCTTCCCGTGGGCGGCGCGGCACGAATGGCACACCGTCAATCTCGCCGACTTCCCCAACGTGAAGCGCTGGTACGACGTCATCAACGTCCGTCCGGCGGTGGTGAAGGGCATGGCGGTGCCGGTCCTGAACTGATGCAGGCGGCAAAACTCCTTCCAGTCCTGGGGCTGCTCGCCCTCGGTGCCTGCAGCGAGCAGATCGAAGCCTCGCGCCAGAGCATCGGAGCCTGCCGCTCTCCGCTCAAGCCGGCGATCGAGGTCGACCTCTATTTCGGCCGCGACATCGACGGCCGCGCCGAGGTGAGCGAAGCCGATTGGGCCAGGTTCGTGGCTGACGAAGTCACGCCGCGCTTTCCCGATGGCCTGAGCGTGTTCGACGTCGCCGGGCAATACCGCGATCCCACCGGCAAGTTCGTGCGCGAAAAGACCAAGCTCCTGGTCGTCGTCGTGTTCGACGCGCCGGCGCATGTCTCGAAGGTTCAGTCGATCGCCAACGCCTACAATTCCCGCTTCGGCCAGCACAGCGTGTTCCGCGTCGAACGTCCGGCTTGCGCCGGAGCCTAGGCGGCAGCCATCCGCTCCAGCATCTGCCGCAAATCGCCGATCTGGAACGGCTTCTGCAGCGTCGGCGTGCCGGCGTAGGGCGGCACCAGGAGCTTCGGGCCGTAGCCGGTGGCGAAAATGAACGGCACGCCGCGGAGTCGGAGCGTGTCGGCCACAGGATAGCTCATCCTGCCGTTCAAATTGACGTCGAGCACGGCGAAGTCGAGCGGCAGGGTGCGGGCGAACTCGACGGCCTCGTCGAGGTGAGTGGAGAGGGCCGCGACCTCGTAGCCGAGTTCGGTCAGCATGTCCTCGACCAGCATGCCGACGATGACCTCGTCCTCGACTACCAGCACGCGGCGCTTCGTGTCGGATGTCGTCATGCCGGCTAGCCCTTGTCCTCGATGGCCTCGAGCGGCGCATTGATCGTGCAGACCACACCCGCCGGCTCGTAGGCGAGCCTGACGTCGCCCTGCAGCTCGGCCCCATTTCACAGCCAGCGCCGGCTCGATCTTGAGTTCGCGGTTTCGTCGCACCATCGGCTCGTAGATGTTGGAGGCGAAGCTCAGAACGAACGTCTCGTTGCGGCTATAGGGATCCAGCGAGTTGGTATCGCCGGTATTGGCCCAGCGCAGTGTTTTGCCGCTCGCGGGCAGGGCAATTAGCGTGGCGCAGAGCGCCAGCGCGGCGGCGAGGCGAACGGTCATGATTGGGGGGCTCCCTTTCCGCCATGCCCTCGCATGCTTCATGCCAGCGGCCAACTGCCTGCAAACATTGGTGAAATTGCTGCGTTGTTTGACACCCCGGAGGGCGGCCGGTAGAACCGCCTCGCATCCGTCGTGGATATCGACCGCCGGGGCTTTAGCGGGCTGCGGAGAGGTGGCCGAGCGGTCGAAGGCGGCGGTTTGCTAAACCGTTATAGGGGGTAAACCCCTATCGAGGGTTCGAATCCCTTCCTCTCCGCCATTACCCTGTTCAGGGCCGTCCAGCATCGTCTACAAGACCCTCTCCGGTCCTATATTTTATAGGGTTTTATAGCCGTCACCGACCATGGACGTCCTGTTGCATCCACGTTGCGGTTGGGGGTAGGAATGGGGGTACGTGACTACTACCCCCAAGGTTCTTTCATGGCGAAATTGAGCGTTTCAGCGATCCGAGCTGCGCGTCATCCTGGCCGAAAGGCCCGGCCGATCCGCATCAGTGATGAAGGCGGGCTTTGCCTGCAGATTGCGCCCGGCGGCAGTAAGAGCTGGCTATACAGGTTCACCCGCCACGGTAAGGCGCGCGAAATGGGGCTAGGCTCCTGCGACCCAGACGGCCATTCTGGCGTCTCTCTGGCTCACGCCCGCAGGGGTGCGGCCGAAGCTAGACGGCAGCTACAGGCGGGGTTGGACCCCATCGTCGAGAGGCAGAAAGCAGCCCTCGAACGCCGCAGGGCCGAAGAGCGAGGCAAAGAACACACTTTCCGACTCGCTGCGGAAGGCTATATCGAGGCCCAGCGCCCCGGTTGGAAGAACGAAAAACACGCAGCTCAATGGTCATCGACCCTGGAAGCGCACGCCTATCCCAAGCTGGGGGGCATGGACGTCGCCGACATCGCGATAGCCGACGTGCTTGGCGTCCTTAAACTAATTTGGCAGAAGACCCCCGAAACCGCCTCTCGGGTCCGTCAACGTATCGAGGCCGTCTTGGACTACGCCGCGGCGCCGTCTCGCGGTTGGCGATCGACAGAAAACCCAGCCCGTTGGCGGGGGGTGCTCCAGCATGAGTTAGTTCCCATTTCCAAAATCAAGAAGGTTCGGCACCAGCCGTCGCTGCCTTGGCAACAGATGAATGACTTTATGTTCGCGCTCGACACCCATGTCGGTGTCGCAACGAAAGCGTTGAAGTTCTGCATTCTCACCGCAAGCCGTTCTGGAGAAACGTTGAAGGCTCGATGGAAAGAAATTGATCTCGATGCCGCCATCTGGACAATTCCCCCGGAGCGGATGAAGGCCAAGAAACTTCACCGCGTGGCACTGTCCAAAGCTGCCGTCAGGCTCCTCCGCGAGATGCTGCCAAGTTGGGGAGAACGCCGCGACGGCTTGGTCTTTCCATCCCGTTCGTCTGGCACCTCGATGTCGGACGAGCGGGATGGAAAGATCAGATCACCTTTCTCTTCTGGCGTGCCGATGTCGGACATGTCGCTGTCGATGCTGGTTCGGGGTATGTCTAGCGATGGACAACGTACTGGTGGATTTCCCCGTTGGCGCGATGCGGAGAATCGTGCCGTCGTTGTTCACGGTTTCCGCAGCACATTCAAGGCTTGGGCGCTTTCGACTGGCTACCCCGATCATCTGAGCGAAATCGCGCTCGCTCACGCCGACCGCAACAAGGTCCGGGCGGCATATGCTCGCGAGGACTTGCTCGAGGAGCGCCGCCCGATGATGGAGGCGTGGGGCAAGTTCTGCACCGCGCCATCGGCCAGGAGCACGGATATCGAGGATGTCCGCCGCCGGCAGAAAAAGTAGGTTCTCACATGACAACCAAACTGCGCGGTCGCACGAGGCTCGCGACATCGGTGGCGTCCGATACAAACCCAGATAACGCGAGAGTCTTCGTAAGCCGTCACGGATTTTCCTATAAGTCCCACAAACGGGCTAAATCCGATGTCGTGGACTGGCCTGCCCCCGGTTTGGAAGACACCGAGTTAGGTGTTTTTATGGAACCGGAGGTTTGTCATGGAGCGCAGGAAATTTACGCGAGAGTTCAAGCTTGAGGCGGTCCGCCTGATCAAGGATCGTGGTGTCAGCGTTGGCCAGGCGTCGCTCGATCTGGGTGTGCACGGGACGGTATTGCGCAATTGGGTGAAGGCGTTTGCCGGCGATCCGCAGAATGCTTTTCGCGGTCATGGGCAGATGAAGCCCGAACATGCCGAGATCGTGCGGCTAAAGCGCGAGGTCACGAAGCTGAAGGCCGAGCGGGACATCCTAAAAAAAGCCGCGGCCTACTTCGCGAAGGAATCGACGTGAAGTTCGGCTTCATCGCGAAGCACCGGGGGATCTGGCCGGCGGACTGGTTATGCGGGGCGCTCGGGGTCTCGCGGGGCGGCTTCTATGCCTGGCTAACGCGACCGCGCAGCAAGCGCAGTCGGAGCGATGAAGATCTTATCGGCAAGGTGCGAACAAGCTTCGTCGCGAGCGATAGAACCTACGGAGCGAGGCGCGTGTGGCACGACATGCTGGCGGAAGGCGTGCCTTGCGGACGGCATCGGATCGAACGGCTGATGCGCCAACAGGCTTTGCGAGCAAGGCCGCGACGGCGGCGTCTGCCATCTGACAGCGGTGAGCGGCAAACCAATGCGGTCGCCGGCAACGTGCTCGACCGCGCCTTCGAAGCGGCTGCTCCCAACCGCAAATGGATCGCCGACTTCACCTATATATGGACAGCCGAAGGCTGGCTCTACGTGGCGGCGGTCGTCGATCTGTTCTCCCGGCGCGTGGTCGGTTGGTCGATGAGCGCCAACATGACCGCGCAGCTCGTCACCGACGCCCTCATCATGGCGATCTGGCGACGGGGAAAGCCGGATGCGCTGCTGCATCACTCGGATCGCGGCAGCCAGTACACCAGCGAACAGTTCCAGCGGCTGATAGCTGATCACGGCGTCATCTGTAGCATGAGCCGTTCGGGCAACGTCTGGGACAACGCAGCGATGGAGAGCTTCTTCTCGTCGCTGAAGACCGAGCGTACAGCACGCAAGACGTACCGGACGCGAGATGCCGCCAGGGCAGACGTG
>CAMDQJ010000085.1 GCA_945905835.1 Asaia bogorensis | reverse complement strand
GACCATGACCGCGCCGGCCTTCCACAGATTGGTGGTCACCGTGCTCTCATAGGGCGGTACGAAGCCTTCGAGGATGTGCGAGCCGGCCGTGGTCTGCACGCCCTCAGTGCAGAACAAATCCTTGATGCCGAGCGGCACGCCTTCGAGCAGGCCCACGTCGCCCTTGGCGCGGCGTGCGTCGGAGGCTTTGGCCATCTCGCGCGCCTGATCCGGCGTTTCGGTGATAAAGGCGTTAAGCGCGCGGTGCTCATCGAGCTTCTTGAGATGCGCGTCCGCCACTTCGACGGCACTCGCCTCTTTCTTTGCCATTGCCGCGGCAAGGCCCGCGACGCCTAAATCGGTGAGAGCAGCCATCGCCTACTCCACGACCTTGGGGACCGTGAAGAAGCCGCCGGCATTCTTGTCGGTCGGGTCGATGTAGACCGCGCCACCGGGCGCATTGGCGAGACTTTTGGCGGCGATGCCGCCGTCGGTCACCTTGTCGGCGCGCAACGGCAGGGTCACGTCGGAGACGCTCGACAGCGGTTCGACGTCCGACGTGTCGACCTCGTTCAACTGCTCGATCCAGGCGAAAATGCCCGACAGCTCACCGGCCAGCGGCTCCAGTTCTTCCTCCGGAACTTCCAGACGGGCAAGCCGCGCGATGCGCGCCACCGTGTCCTTGTCGAGCGGCATTCTGTTACTCCAAACAGCGTATTGGCGCGGTTGGTAGCCGTTTTGGCCTAGAGGAGCAACCGATCAGGCGGTGGCCGATTCGGCCGCCGGAGCATCGAGGCGTTGCCGCGCCACGGCCTCGATCTCTGCACGCAATTCCGGCCGCGCCTTGAGAAGGCGATTGAAGTCCCGCTTGCCGAGCGACAGCAGGTGACAATAGCCGTTGGCCACGACGTCGGCAGTACGCGGCTGGTCGGTGAGCAGGCCCATCTCACCGAAGAAATCGCCCTCGCGCAGCACGACCGTCCCGCCGCGCTGCACGGTCACCGATCCACCGGCGATGAAGTACATGGCATCGGCCAGCCGCCCGGCCACGATGATCTGCTCCTCCGGGATCGCCAGCTGCGCGCGCAGGAGGGAGCCGACTTCGACCACGCCTTGCGGATTGAGCCCGGCGAAGAGCGGCACGCGGCCGATCATGGCGGCGAGTTCGAGGGCGAGATGCAACGGCGGGCGATGACGCAGCGCCTCGCGCCGCCCCGCCAGGCCCTTGCGCAGGTCGTCGTAGACCTCGCGGCTGATCGTCGATTCGCGCAGCCGGCGCGAATACTCCGCCGCCTCGAAGCGAATGGCGGCGCCTTCGAGATGGCGCGCATGCACCGCCTCGGCATAGCCGGGATACTGCAGCGACAGCGCCTTCAGTGCGCGCTCGACCATCTGGCAACGCTCGCCCAGAAGCTCGGCCAGCTTCTCACCGGCGTCGTATCCGAGAAGATCGCCGACCGACTCGCGATTGAACTCCGTGAGCTCGGCCAGGACGCTTTGCGAGACGATCAGGACTTCGAAGCGGTCGGCCAGCCGGTTGGTCAGCGGCTTTTCCCAGGCGAAGCGGCGCTGCGCCCACAGGGCGGCACGGAACGACGCTGTTACATGGGCGATCTCGCGCAGGGCGAAGCCGTAGCCCGCGACGCCCGTCGTCTTGACACTGTCGATCAGCGAATCGGCACGGGCGGTGAGGATCGCGACCATGCGGCGCGACAGTGTCTGCTGGTCGAAATGCTCGAGGTAGAGATCCCGTTCACGGGTGCACAGCGTCAACAGGCCGACGGTGACACGCTCGTCGAGATTGAGCTTCCAGTCGCGATCGACGTTGGGCGCCGTCTCCACTCCTTTTTCCGCCGTCACCTCGTGCACTTCGGCTTCGGTCGCCAGCGGATCGAGACGCACGGCAAGCCGCATCTGTCGCGCGGCGTTGGCCCGTGACAGCTCGATGACGCGGTCACGCACCGCAAGCTCGGTGCCGCTTAGCTTGTCGAGCTCGAAGAAGCGCATCAGCAAGCGCAGGCTGGGGGCGTTGACGAACAGCGTAAAGAAAACGAACAGCGTCGCCAGCACGGCGACGAATTCGCGCACCTCGACCGGCAAGCGCGTGTCGCCCGCCGCGACCAGCGCCAGCACGATGGTCACGGCGCCGCGCAGACCGCCCCAGACGAGGATCGCCTTGTAGCGCTCGTCGAACGGCTGCACGAGGCGGGTCGCCACCAGGATGGGCAGCATGCCGTACACGACCAGGGTGCGAGCGATCAAAGCGCCGGAGGCGACGGCGACCAGGCCCCAGACATAGACCCCGCTCATGCGCGTCAGCACATTGGCCGCCAGCATCGAGGCAAAGACGAAGATCAGGCAGTTGCTCCAGAACTCGAGCTGACTCCAGGTCTGGCGCAGCGCCGTCCACGCCCGCGGATGGAGGTGGGTTGGCCCGAAGGCGGCGAGCGTCAGCGCCGCCACGACGACGGCGACCACGCCCGAGACGTGGAGATAGCGGTCGCTCAGCACATAGGCGAAATAGGCGAGGCTTACCGTGATCGAGGCGATGGCGGCGTCCGATTCGCCAAGCCGCGGCAAGATCAGCACCGTGACGCGGGCCAGCAGGAAGCCGACCGTGATGCCGCCCAGGAAGTCGCGCAGGAAATTGATCCCGGGGTCGGCCGCGCCCGGCAAGATCTGCCGCACCAGAATATCGATCAGGATGCCGAAGGTGGTGATAGCAGCGGCGTCGTTGAACAGCGATTCGCCCTCGGCCAGGATCGCCAGCCGCTTGGGCGCACCGACGTCGCGGAAGATGCCGATGACGGCCGCCGGATCGGTAGTCGAGACGATGGCGCCCAGCAGCAGGCAGACCATGAAGTCGACGCCGGTTGCCATGTGGACGATGCCACCCACGACGCCAATGCAGACCAGAACCGCCACGATGGCCAGCAGCAGGACGGCGGCAACCTCGTCGAGCAGGCGACGTACGTCGATGGTCAGGCCGGCGGTGAACAGCAGCGGCGGCAGGAACAGCGAGAGAAAGACCTCGGCGCCGAACTCGAGATTGCGCAGGCCGAGGAAGGCGTCGCCCAGCACGCCGAAGGCAAAGCCGCTGCCGGCGACCCACGTGCCGGCAAAGCCCAGGGTCATGCCGCACAGCGCCAGCAGCACGGTGTGCGGCAGACGCAGCCGCTCGGCTACCGGCACGAGCAGGCTGGCCAGCGTCAGAACCATCGCGATCGCGAGAAGCGCGAAAATTACCTCGTTCACCGGACGAGCCTGTTCCCGTTACGCCATTTTCTTGATTGCTTGCCCAATTGGTAACGATCTTTTCGCCCTTGTCGACCCGGACGAGGCACAGGGCTAAGTTAAAGAAGTGGCGATTGTCGATTTCCCGGAGCTGAAGGCGCTTTTGGTGCGCAACGGGCGGCTGATGGCGCTCGATGTCGGCACCAAGACCATCGGCGTGGCCACCTCCGACATGCTGCGCATGCTGGCGACCCCGTTGGTCACGCTGAAACGCGGCAAGCTGGCGGTCGACCTGACGGCCCTGGCCGAGCTGGCGCGCAAATATGAGATCAAGGCGCTGGCAATCGGCCTGCCGCTCAACATGGACGGCACCGAGGGCTCGCGTTGCCAGTCGATCCGCCAGTTCGCCGCCAACATCGCCGCACACGGGCCGCCCGCCCTCGCCGGCCTGCCCGTGATCTTCCAGGACGAACGCATGAGCACCGCCGCCGTCACGCGCGGCATGATCGACGACTACGACATGAGCCGTGCCAAGCGCGCCGAGCGCGTCGATGCCGCCGCCGCAGCGTGGATATTGGAGAGCGCGCTGGCGAGACTGCGTTAAGGACAGAGCGGTGCGGGCGCAGCGACCTTCGGCGTCTCGGCGTCGAGGCTGCGCAGGAACGCCACCAGGTCGGCGCTCTCCGCCGGCGACAGGCCCAGCGCGCGCACCAGCGGCGTGCCGTCGCTGTGCAGGCGATCGGGACTCACTTCAGAATAATGCTTAACCACCTCTTCCAGCGTAGCGACGCTGCCGTCGTGCATGTAGGGCGCGGTGCGTCCGACTTGGCGCAGGCTGGGAACGCGAAACTCGCCGAAATTCTCGTGCTGGCGGTCGACATGGCGCGTGCGCACGCGCGTGGCCTCGCCGGCATCGTCGTTGTACTTGCCCAGCCGATTGAACGGGCTGTCGTGCAGCCGGGCGATGCCGCCGAAGCGGCCGGGATCGATCTCGCCGGGGCGCACGAAGAACGGGATGCCGATGTCGCCGAACTCGCCATTGGTGAACAACGGGCCGAAATGGCAGTTGGCGCAACCGCCCTTGTCGACGAACAGCTTCAACCCGCGCTGCGCCCGGATCGGATAGCGCGCCGCGCCGGCGCGGTCCCCCGCCACCAAAGCATCGCGGAAGTCGTCGAAGGCGGTGCGCGGCGTGACCAGCGTTGCCTGATAGGCGGCCAGCGCCTTGGCGACATCGACGATCAGCCGCTCGTCATCGCTGCCGGGCTTTTCGCCGAAAGCGCGTTGGTAGCCGCAGGCGATCGCCTTGTCGTCGCGCACCAGGCGGGCGACGGCGCCGCGATTGTTGCCCGTCTCCTTCGAATCGAGGATCGGACGGAGGCTTTGCATCCACAGCGAGTCGGCGGCGCCATCCCAGCCGAACTAGTGCTGCAGGCCGACATTCCACAAGGAGGGTGTGCGGCGGTCGAGTTCGACCATGCCGAAGCCGCGCGCGCGGCCGTCGCGCCACTGCTGGCCGGCCTGATGGCAATCGGAACACGAACTGCGCGCGCCCGCGGACAAACGCGGCTCGTTGAAGAGATGATGGCCAAGCGCGATCGCCTCGGCCTTGCCGGCGACGCGGTTGGAGGGGTCGCGCACCGCCGGCGGCGGCCACGGTCCATGAAGCGCGATGACGCGCACCTCGCCCTCCGACCGGTCGAGCAATTCCTGGCCCACCGCTGGAACGGCCAGTAGCAGGGCCATCGCCGACAGCAGGAGAGCGCGAGTCACTTGAGCAGGATGTCGTGGCTGAGCCGCTCGATTTCCTCGCCCGAGCGCACGTCGAAGTCGATCTCCCAGCGGCCCGGCATGTGAAACAGCATGCCGTCGGCGCGATAGCGGCCGTCCTTGCCGGCGACGATCGTCGGCTTGTAGTTCATGCCGTGCTTGTGCTCCGGCATCTCGGCGTTGACCGCGACAAGCTCGGCCGGTTCGTTGCTCTTGGTGCAGATGTTCATGATCAGCGAGAACGGCTTGCCGACTTCGATCTGCAGCGGATCCGGCCGGAAGGCGATCATGTAATGGCCGGAGAACACAACCCAGCCACCGCCCCGTCCGAGGTCGAGCGGGCAATCCGCCCAGGCCGGCGCCGCAAACATCAGGGCGAGCGCCGCGGCGATGAATTTCATCGCGGTGGGCCACCGAACAGCCGCTCGCCATTGCGATAGCCGATCTTCTCGCCGACGTCCTTCGGCAGATCGGCAAGCCACTGCCGCGACCAGCGCGCATGCTCGGCGATGTAGTGCAGGCGTTCCGGCGTGAAGGAGTCGGTGCCGACCATGAAGCGATCGGGAAATTCGAGGAAGGCCTCGCGCCAGCCCGGCACCACCTTGCCGTTGGAGGCATGCGAGGTCAGGAAAGCGAGATCGCAATAAAGGTTGGGGTGCTTGCGCAGCATTTCGCGCACCTTCTCCGGCCGCTCGAAGCCGGAATGCGCCCACAGCACGCGGGCCGCAGGATCCTGCTGGAGGTGGCGCTCGACCGCGTCGGTGTCGGAATGCGAATGCAGGAACAGGCCGTATTTCTTCGCCAGCTCGACGACGCGACGCATGTTGGGCAGGTCGGCGTCGGCACCGTAGATGTGGAACTCGCCGATCGCCACGTATTTGCGCTTGGCGAGCAGGTCCTCGAGAAAGGGAATGACCGTGGCGTCGCGCGGCCAGCTGCCGATCTCGCCGCGCGAGCAATAGGGACGCAGCTCCGGCACGATCACGTCGGGCGCGATGTCCTGCAGCATCTTGGTGCCCTCGTTGTTCGAGCTCGACACCATGGCACGGCGGATATTGGCCTTCTTCAGGATGTCGATGAACATTTGAGGCGGCACGACCTGCCAGGCGTCGTGGCTGTAATGCAGATGAGCGTCGAAGATCGGCATGTCGTCGGCACGCGCCATGCCGGCAGCCGCGATCATCGACATGAATACGAGAAGAGCGCGGATCTAATTCTTTCCTTGGCGGCGAGCCTTGGCTGACCAGCCGTAGTTGAAGCTAACGGAGATACGCTCGCCGGAGAAGCGCGCCGGCGGCACCTCATGACGCAGCCAGCTCTCGAACAGTACGACATCGCCCGCCTTGGCCGGCACGCTGACGAAGGGTTTTACGCGCCGGGGCGCATCGGCGCGGCGTGGTGGTGCGGCCATGTGGAGGCCAAGCCGCGGGTCCTCGAACTTGAGCGCCCCCGCCCCTTTCGGCACCTCGATGTAATAGGTGCCGCTGATGAACGAGGTCGGGTGCAAGTGCAGGCTATGCACGGTGCCTGCCGGCATGATGTTGGCCCAGCAGTCGGTCATGGCGACCGAGCAGTCCTTGAGGTCGTAGTGCAGGCTCCTGGTGAAGGCCGCGACCCGCGGATCGATCAGCTGGCGCAGGCGGGCGAACAGCGAGGAGATAAGGTGGAGCCGGTCGTGCGAGCCATAAGAGGTATAGCCGCCGAGGTAATGCTTGGCCGACCAGCGCCGGCCGGCCGCATCGGAGGCCGCCAGCGCCCGGCATTCGTCGGCCAGTGACTGGTTGAAATGGGCCCAACCCGGGCGTTTCAGCGAGGCCTGGAGGAAAAAAGTCGGAAAAAGCGCCCGGATCGCCATGGAGTGATTATCGGCGAAGGCCGGCCCGCATGCTATGATTTCCCATGCTCACTCCGCAGCAGATCGAGACTTATCGGCGCGACGGCTACCTCGTCATCCCGCACCTGATCCAGGGCGAACAGCTCAACGAGCTGCGCCGCCTCACCGACCAGATCGTGGCCGAAGCGCGCGGCGTTGCCGCCAACGACGAACTCTACGATCTCGAGCCTAGCCACAGTGCCGCCATGCCGCGCGTGCGCCGGCTGAAGCCCGCCATCTTCAAGCGCTACGAATTCTTCCGCGACCTCGTGCGTGAGCCTAAGATCACGGACATCCTGACCCCGCTGCTGGGACCGTCGATCCGGCAATACGGCGGCAAGCTCAACATGAAGTCGGCGGGCTTCGGCTCGCCGGTCGAATGGCACCAGGACTGGGCGTTCTATCCGCACACCAACGACGACGTGCTGGCGACCGGCATCTATCTCGACGACTGCGACCTTGCCAACGGTCCGCTGATGGTGCTACCCGGCAGCCATCACGGCCCGACCTGGGACCACCATGCCGACGGCCGCTTCTGCGGCGCCATGGATCCCGAGGCCTGCGATCTCGATTTCAGCAAGGCGGTGCCGCTGATGGGCCTCGCCGGCTCGATGACGATCCATCACGCCCGGCTGGTGCACGGCTCGGCGCTCAACACCTCCAACCAGCAGCGCCGCCTGCTGCTGCACGAATACACCGCGGCCGACGCCTGGCCGCTGATGGGCATTGCCGACTTCGACGAATTCAACAGCCGCATGGTGACGGGCGAACCGAATGTCGAGCCGCGCATCCGGCCCGCGCCGGTGCGCATGCCGCTACCGCCCGCCGATCATCAGGGCTCGATCTACGAGAACCAGCGCGCCATCGGCCGGCGCTTCTTCGAGACCTACGGCGAGCGCGAAGTCCGTGCCGGGTAGCTCCGGCTATCATTGGCTCTCCAAGACCTTCCACTGGCTGACGGCGCTCGCCGTCCTCGGCATGATTTGCGTCGGCTGGTGGATGACCGGCCTGGCGCTCGGCCTCTTCAAGCTGTAGGTCTACACTTGGCACAAATGGATCGGTCTCACGGTGCTGGCGCTCACGCTGCTGTGCCTGCTGTGGCGGCGGCGCGTGCCGCCGCCGGACCTGCCCGACACGATCGCGCCGTGGGAGCGCAAGCTCGCACCACTGGTTCACTGGTCGCTGCTGGCTTTGTTGCTGGCCATGCCAATCAGCGGCTGGGCCATGAACTCGGCGGCCGGCGTCGGCCGCGCACGACCAGCCGGCCCTCCTCACCATCGACCTCGCGCATGACCGTGTCGGCCACGATCACGCCCTCCAGGCCGCTGTTCACCCGTGTCTGCAGCATCTTCCCCCGCGTCGCCGTGCTGTTCAACGATCTCAAGCGCGCGCCCGCGTCTATATCCCGGGATTCGGCCACCAGCTTTATCCCGACGGCGACATAAGGGCGGCGACCCTGTTCGCCCCGCTGCGCGAGACGGTGCCCAACTCGCCCGAGCTCGCCTTTGCCGAGCGGGTAGCGGCGGCGGTCGAGGGGCTGATCGACCGCAAGGCCAATGTCGATTTCAGCACCGTGACGGTCGAGCGCGTGCTCGGCCTGCCCAGGGAATCGGCGCTGGCGCTGTTCCTGCTCGGCCGCGCCGTCGGCTGGATCGCCCATGCCCTGGAGCAGGCCGCACACGGCGTGCTGATACGCCCGCGGGCGCGCTACACCGGGCCTCGCCCCGCCGTTTGATTCTATCCACCAAAGCCCGTCCTTGCCGGCCCGGCAGGTGCGTGCTTAACGTCGCGCTTTAGTGACAAAGAAACGCATGGGCGTGCCGAGGTTGCCCCACCTTCTCGGCATCGAAGGTCTGTCGCCTGAGACAATCTCGGGCTTGCTCGACCTTTCCGAAACCTACATCGACCAGAACCGCTCGATCGACAAACGCCGCGATCTGCTGGCTGGCCGCACCGTCATCAACCTGTTCTTCGAGAACTCGACGCGCACGCGCACGAGCTTCGAGGTCGCGGCCAAGCGGCTGGGCGCCGACGTCATCAACATGGACGTCGCCACCTCCTCGGTGCGCAAGGGCGAGACGCTTCTCGACACCGCGATGACGCTGAACGCCATGCGCCCCGACGCCATCGTCGTGCGCCACCACGAATCGGGCGCGGTCAACCTGCTCGCCCAGAAGGTCAACTGCGCCGTCATCAACGGCGGCGACGGCCAGCACGAGCATCCGACGCAAGGGCTGCTCGACGCGCTGACCATCCGGCGGCGACGCGGCAAGCTCGAGGGCCTGCTGGTGGCGATCTGCGGCGACATCATGCACAGCCGCGTCGCGCGCTCAAACATCCATATCCTGCAGATCATGGGGGCGCGCGTGCGCGTGGTCGGCCCGCCGACTCTGATGCCGACCGACATCGACCGCATGGGCGTCGAGGTCCATTACAACATGAAGACCGGGCTGAAGGACGTCGACATCGTCATGATGCTGCGCCTGCAGACCGAGCGCATGCAGGGCACCTTCGTGCCGTCGATCAGCGAGTATTTCCGCTTCTTCGGCCTCGACCACGAGAAGCTGAAATTCGCCAAGCCCGACGCGTTGGTCATGCATCCCGGCCCGATGAACCGCGGCGTCGAGATCGACTCCGAAGTCGCCGACGACCTCGACCGCTCGATCATCCACGAGCAGGTCGAGATGGGCGTGGCGGTGCGCATGGCCTGCCTCGACGCCCTGATCGGCGGGCGGCGCAACGCCATCGGACTGGCCGGGGCCGCACAATGAGGGCCGCGCAATGAGCGGCAAGATCGTCCGGGGTGCGCCGCCGCACGCCGGCTCGACCGCCTACATCAATGCCCGCATCGTCGATCCCGCGGCCGATACGGAGTATCGCGGCGCGGTGCTGATCAGCGACGGCAAGATCGCCGATTTCGGCCCCAACCTCTTTGCCTCGGGCGCGCCCTACGGCATCCAGTCGGTCGATTGTGCCGGCCATTGCCTGGCGCCCGGCATCGTCGATGCGCGCGTCCATACCGGCGAGCCCGGCGAGGAGCACAAGGAGACGCTGGAGAGTGCCGGCGTCGCGGCGGCAGCGGGCGGCATCACCTCGTTCATCCTGCTGCCCGACAACGAGCCGCCATTCGACGACGCCTCGCTGATCGAGTTCGTTGCCCGCCGCGCCCGCCAGATCAAGCTAGTGAACATGTACGCCTACGGCGCCATGACGGTCGGGCTGGAAGGCAAGGAACTGGCCGAGATCGGACTGCTGGCCGAAGCCGGAGCCGTGGCCTTCACCGACGCCGACCATTCGATCGGCAACGCCCAGGTGATGCGCCGTGCCCTCTACTACGCCAAGGCCTTCGACGCCCTGATCGTCCACCTGCCGCAGGAGCCGTCGCTGTCGGGCGGCCACATGAACAGCGGCGAGATGGCGACGCGCCTCGGTCTGTCCGGCGTGCCGCCGCTCGCCGAAGTCATGATGGTCGAGCGCGACATCCGCTTGGTCGAGATGACCGGCGGCCGCCTGCATCTCAGCAAGATCTCCACCGCCCCGGCGGTCGAGGTCATTGCCGCCGCCAAGGCGCGCGGCCTCAGGATCACCTGCGATACCGCCGCACCTTATTTCGCGCTGAACGATCTGGCCGTCGGCGACTACCGCACCTTCGGCCGCCTCACGCCGCCGCTGCGCGCCGAGAAGGATCGCCTGGCCATCGTCGAGGGCCTCAAGGCCGGCATCATCGACGCCATCGTCTCCGACCACCGCCCGCAGGACCAGGACAGCAAGCGCGTGCCCTTCGCCCAGGCCTCGCCCGGCGGCGTCGGCCTCGAAACGCTGCTGCCGATCGCGCTCGAATTGGTGCACAACGGCCATCTCAGCCTGCCGCGCCTGTTCGAGCGCCTGTCGACGGCGCCGGCGTCCCTGTTCGGCCTGCCCGGCGGCAAGCTCGCCAAGGGCGCACCGGCCGACCTCGTGCTGTTCGACCCCGACTACGCCTGGAAGATCGACCGCGTCGACCTTTTGAGCAAAACCAAGAACACGCCGTTCGACGAGCGCCCGGTGCAGGGCCGCGTCATGGCCACCATCGTCGGCGGCCGCACGATCTACCGCGAAGAAAGTTTTATGTCGGCCGTCGCCGCCGCCTAAATGCCTCGAAACGGCCACTTCGTCTGCTATGGTCGAACGATGATCCGATATCTTCTCGTTCCCGTCCTCATCCTCGCCCCTGTCCTTGGATCTGGCGCCAGCCAGGCGCAGCAGCGTGGCCAGCGCGAAGACCTGCTCGACGCGCTGACGCGCCATATCCAGATCTGCACCGAGATCGGCGACAGCCAGGCGCGGCTGGCCTGCTTCGACCGGCTGCAGACGCGAGTCGGCGACGTCCAGCCGAGCCCTTCTCAAGCCGGCAACACGCCGCAGCCGACGCCGTTGCGTCCCAGCGGCCCATCCCAAGCCACTGGACCAGGTGGGGGACCCGGCGCGCTGACGCCCGCACCGCTGATGACGCCCGGCGGCAACATGGCGACGCTCGGCGGCCAGAATCAGCCCGGCCAAGTGCAGGCTGGCCCCGTGCCCAGCACACAGGACCCCGACCGCGCCTTCGATCCGCGCAGCTCGACCTATCGTCCGCCCGAGTCGCTGGGCCCCAAGCCGCAGCCGCCGATCCGCCGCAGCGGCCCGCGCGCCATCCCGAAGTCGAACCGGCCGATGCCGCTGGTCACGCTCGACGCCCACAACCTCACCTACGGCGAGGCGCGCTACTGGCAGGTGACGATCGTCATCACCTCCAACACGCCGCGCACGCTCGATACGCAAATCCAGTGCACCTTCACCAACGCCGGCAAGCCGGTCGAGGACGTCTATTTCGGGCCGCTGCCGATCGCGCCCGGCGAGCAGCTCACCACCGAGCTGATCGGCCCCCCGACCACCGCCTATGTCGACAGCACCAACTGCCGGGTCCTGGCTCCGTAATCGATGACGAGTCCGCTGACCTGGGTTCTGGCGGCGCTGGTCTTCGGCTATGCGCTGGGCTCGATCCCCTTCGGCCTGCTGCTGACGCGCGCCGCCGGCCTCGGCGACATCCGCAAGGTCGGCTCGGGGAATATCGGCGCCACCAACGTGCTGCGCGTCGGCGGCAAGGGCCTCGCCGCCGCCACCCTGCTGCTCGACGCCACCAAGGGCCTTGTAGCCGTGCTGATCGCCCGCCAGTTCGGGCTCGAGCCGGCGCTGGGCGCCGCGGCCGGCGCCGTGCTCGGCCACCTGTTTCCGGTGTGGCTCGGCTTCAAGGGCGGCAAGGGCGGCGCCACCATTCTCGGCGCGTTCCTGGGCCTTGCCTGGCAGGTCGCCGCGATCGGCGCCGGCCTGTGGCTGCTGATCGCCGTCACCTTGCGCTACTCCTCGCTCGCCACGCTGTCGGCCACCGCGCTCGCGGCGCTGGCGGCATGGTGGCTGGCGCCGCAGCCGGTTGCGATCCTGGCCAGCCTGCTGGTGCTGCTGGTCTGGGCCAAGCACCACGAGAACATCCGCCGGCTGCTCGCCGGGACGGAGTCGAAGATCGGCAAGTGACATGATGCGCCTGGCGTTCCTCGCGCCGGCGATGCTGGCCGGTGCGGCCCCTGCCCATGTCCGGGCGCAGGACCTCGCGACCGCCGCGATCGGCACGCGCATCTCGGGGACCGCCACCGTCGGCAAGCACCTGATCCCGTTGCCGCCCGGCGACTTCGAGCTGGTGGCCCGCAGCCTCAGCAAATTCCAGTCGGCGAGCGGCGGCTACGGCGACTCCGGCACCCGGGCCGATGTCTATCTCGTCTCGACGGTGGCGGGTCGGCTCGATGCGGCCGTCTGGGGCACGGTGAACCTCAGCTACAACCAGCGCTGGGCACGGCCTCGACCATCTGGCGCTTCGCGTCGAACTCCAGACGGGCAGCCTCCATTGCAGCGATCTCGGAACGGGCAACGTTGACAGCGGTCACCATCTCAGCGTTCCGGGCCTCGGCCGCCTCGCGTTTCGCGTCGGCCTCCCGACGAGCAGCTTCCGCTGCCGCAATCTCCGAACGCGCAGCGTCGAGCGCGATCGCCATGTCGGCATTCCGGGTCTCGGCTTCCACACGCTGCGCCTCGACCTCCCGATGCGCGGCCTGCGCGGCGGCGGTCTCGGCGCGAGTCGTGTCGAGCGCGGTCGCGAGGTCGACATTGCGACCCGCGACGATCGCACGCTTGTCTTCGGCCTCGCGACGCGCGGTCTCTGCGGCGACGACCCCGGAACGGGCCGCATCGAGCGCAGCCGCCACCTCGGCGTTCCAGGTCTCGGCGTCCTCGCGCTTGGCGCCGACCTCGCGACGGGCGGACTCCGCGGCGATGGTCCCGGCGTGCGCAGCGTCGAGGGCAGTCTGCAGGGCTTCGTTGCCCAGCTCCGGCCGCGCGGGCGCTTCCGCCGTCGCTGCAGCGCCTGCCTTGGCGCGAGCCTTCGCGACGCCGCCCTCGCCTGGGGTCCTTTTTTTAGCACTGCCAGGTTTGCCCGGCGCGCCGGCGGGAACCTCGAACTCCTGGATCTTGGTCTGGTCCCTGAAGCGCATCGCCCACTTCCGCCGGCGGGCGAGCTGGGCCACAGCCTGCAGTGACATGTTGAGCTGTTCAGCAAGCTCCGTGTAGGTCATCCAGTCCGGCGAGGATTCATCCGACATCGGGGCGAACCTACGCTCGTCAGCACTGTTCGCAAAACAACCCCACAGTGGGTTTCCGCGGTTTGCGGAGTTTGCGCCGGCGCTAGTTCTTCTTCGCCGCTTTCCCCTCGTAGCGCCGCATCCATTCCTTGAGGATGCGCTCGCGGTTCTCCGAGGCCCAGGCGAAGTCGTTCTTGATCATCGATTGGGCGACGCCGGCGGGATACTCCGGGATGTTGCTGGCGATCCCCGGCATCGCCACCTGGCTCACGAACGAGGCGTAGAGCTCGTTGGCCTTCTTCGAGGCGGCGAAGTCCATCAGCCGGCGCACCTCTTTCGGATGCTTGGTGCCGCGCAGGATGCCGGCGGCGTCCATGTCCCAGCCGCCGCCCTCCTTCATCATCAGGCCCTGGATCGGCGCGCCCTTCTGGCGGGCGCTGGCGGCGGCGAGCTCGTAGGAGATGCCGAGCGGGAATTCGCCGGCGGCAGCCTGGCGGCAGGGACGCGTGCCGGAATGTTCGTAGACCGCGATGTTGTCGTGCAGCTTGTCCATGAACTCCCAGGCCTTGGCCTCGCCAAAAGTCTGGATCCAGGCCGAGACGTGGAAATAGCCGGTCCCCGACGAGGCAGGATGGGGCATGGTGAGCTTGCCCTTGAGCTTCGGGTCGAGAAGGTCGAACCACGAGGCGGGCTTGGGCAAGCCGAGCTTGCCCGCTTCCACCGTGTTGAAGCACACCGCCGCCACCCAGGCCTCCATGCCGACCCAGGCCGGCGGATTGGCCGGATCGCGGAAGTTGGGTTTCAGCGCGGCCAGCGTCGGCGGCGCGTAGGGCTCTAAAAGGCCGCGCTTGTCGAGCAGCAGCATCGAGGTGACGGCCAGCCCCCAGATCGCGTCGGCGCGCTGCTGGCCCTGCTCGGCGAGGATTTTTGCCGTGATGACGCCGGTCGAGTCGCGGTTCCACACGATCTCGATGTCGGGGTTCTCCACCTCGAACGACTTCTTGAAGTCGGTGATGTTCTCGACCTCGAGTGTGGAATAGACCTCCAGCCGGGTCTTGTTCTGGGCCGCGGCCTCGGCAGCCGGCAGGGCCAGAAGGGCGGCCAGCAGCAGTAGAATCCGGTTCATCGTTTCAATCCCTGTGATAGGCTCGCATCATTCCACGTTTTTGGGAGCTTTGGGCCATGTTGATCTCTCGTCTGGCCGCGCTCACCGCTGCGGCGCTGTGCACCATATCTGTAGCCGAAGCCAAGACCCTGCGCTGGGCAGGCCAGGGCGATGCACTGACGCTCGATCCGCATTCGCAGAACGAAGGGCCGACCACGGCCATGAACGTCCACATCTACGACACGCTGATCCTGCGCAACCCGGCGCTTGAGAAGGTGCCCGGGCTGGCGCTGAGCTGGAAGACGGTGGCGTCCGACGTCTGGGAGTTCAAGCTGCGGCCCGACGTGAAGTTCAGCGACGGCACGCCCTTCACCGCCGATGACGTGGTGTTCAGCTACCAGCGCGCGCTGTCGCCCAGTTCCGACTTCCGCTCCTATATCTCCAGCATCAAGGAGGTTAAGGCGCTCGATCCGCTGACCGTGCATATCGTCACCGTCGGCCCCAATCCCATCCTGCCCGACTACACGACCAACATCCTGATCATGTCCAAGGCGTGGAGCGAGAAGCACAACATCACCAAGCCGCAGAGCTTCAAGGACAAGGAAGAGACCTTCGCGGTGCGTAACGCCATGGGCACCGGGCCGTTCACCGTGAAGCAGCGCGATCCCGACGTGCGCACCGTGCTGGCCAAGAACCCCAACTTCTGGGGTGGCAAGGAGTTCACTGCCTATCCCGACGAGATCGTCTACACGCCGATCAAGGAGCCGGCGACGCGCGTCGCAGCGCTGATCTCCGGCCAGGTCGACTTCGTGCTCGATGCGCCCCTGCAGGACATCGCGCGCATCAAGCAGACGGCGGGGCTGAAGACACTGGAGACGGCGCAGATCCGCTCGATCTTCCTCGGCCTCGACATCGCCTCGCCCGAGCTCAAGTACTCCGACGTCAAGGGCAAGAACCCCTTCGCCGACAAGCGCGTGCGCGAGGCGATGTACAAGGCGATCGACGAGAACACCATCAAGGCCAAGGTGATGCGCAACTTCGCGGCCCCCGCCGGCATCGTGACGGCGCCGGGCGTGCACGGCTACACCACCGAGCTCGACAAGCGGCCGAAATTCGACGTCACCGCCGCCAAGCACCTGATGACCGAGGCGGGCTATACCCAGGGCTTTTCGGTGACGCTCGACCGCCCCAACGACCGCTACAACAACGACGAGCAGATCTGCCAGGCGGTGGTAGGCATGTTGTCGCAGATCGGCATCAAGGTGGAATTGCAGTCGCGCTCCAAGACGCTGCACTTCCCCAAGCTGCAGAAGAAGGACTCGAGCTTCTACATGGTCGGCTGGGGCGTGCCGACGCTCGATTCGCACTACGTCTTCACGTTCCTCTACCAGACCAACGACGCGGCCAAGAAGATCGGTGGCTGGAACTACACGGGCTACAGCAACGCCAAGCTCGACGCGCTGACCGATGCGATGCTGACCGAGGTCGACCAGGCCAAGCGCGACAAGATGATCGCCGACGCCTGGGCGATCGCGGTGGCCGACATCGTCTATCTGCCGCTGCACCACCAGGTGATCGTGTGGTCGATGAGCGACAAGATCGGCATCCCGATCGCCGCCAACGACTCGCCCAACTTCAAATACGCCAAGATGAAGTGAGCTTCCTGCCGACCTCGGGCCTTCCGGCGGACAGCGGGCGCTAATGCTGGCCTTCATCATCTCGCGCCTCTTGCAGGCGCTGGGCGTGCTGCTGGCCGTGTCGTTCCTGTGCTTCACGCTGTTCAACTTCGTCGGCGACCCGGTCAACAACATGGCCGGCCAGGAAGCCTCGCAGGCCGACCGCCTGGAGATGCGCCGCGAGCTCGGGCTGGAGGATCCCATCCCCGTCCAGTTTGCGAAGTTTCTGGGCAACATGGCGTCGGGCAATTTCGGCAAGAGCTATCGGCTGGCCCGGCCGGTCTCCGACCTGATCGTCGAGCGCATGCCTGCGACGCTGGAACTGGTGTTCGTGGCGGCCCTGCTGGCGCTCAGCATGGGCATCCCGCTCGGCGTGCTGACGGCGCTGCGCCGCGGCAAGCCTGACAGCGGCGCCATCATGACCCTCTCGCTGGCGGGCGTGGCGATGCCGACCTTCGTGATCGGCATCCTGCTGATCTACATTTCTCAGTCGAGTGCAAGAACTGGGCGCCGGCGATCGGGCTGCCGGGCGCCTGGTGCTTCCCGTCATTCGGCCGCGGCGACACCGTGATGATCGGCGGCTGGAATTCCGGCATCGCCACGGCGGCGGGATTGAAGGCGATCGTGCTGCCGGCCTTCACGCTGTCGCTGTTCCAGATGACCCTGGTGCTGCGCCTGGTGCGCTCGCAGATGATGGAAGTGCTGCGCACCGACTACATCAAGTTCGCCCGCGCCCGCGGCCTCACCAACCGCGCCGTCCACTTCAGCCATGCGCTCAAGAACACGCTGCTGCCGGTGATCACCGTGATCGGCATCCAGGTCGGCGGGCTCGTGGCCTTCTCGATCATCACCGAGACGGTGTTCCAGTGGCCGGGCATGGGCCAGCTGTTCATCCAGTCGGTGCAGTTCGCCGACATCCCGGTGATGGCAGCCTATCTCGTCATGGTGTCGATGATCTTCGTCATCATCAATTTCTTCGTCGACCTGCTTTATGCCGCCATCGGCCCGCGCCTGCGGCTGGGCCGCGCCCGCCTCGGCACTGCCGGTGGCTGACGTGAAGATCGAACGTGCGCTGCCGTGGGCGCTGATCGGCGCGGCCTGCCTTGGCTCCTTCGCCGCCACGTCCAGCGGCACGACGCGCGCGCCCTTCCTGATCGACATCGGCCGCGACCTCGAGGTCAGCATGCCGCTGGTCGCCAATCTCGTGTCGGTGACGGCGACGGCATGGGGCGTGACCTCGGCGCTGGGCGGCTGGCTCTCGGACAGGGTCGGCCGGCGCATCCTGCTGGTCGCCGCACCGCTGGCGCTGGCGGGGGTCATGGTCATGCAGGCGCTGTCGGCGAGCTTCGCCAGCCTCGCCGCCTGGGCCACTCTCAGCGGCGCCTGCGCCGGCGCCTTCATGGGCGTGATCTTCGCCGAGGTCTCGGTCCATGTCGAAGACCGCCAGCGCGGCCGCGCGCTGGGCTGGGTGATGAGCGGCCAGTCGCTCACTTTGGTGATCGGCGTGCCGCTGGCCGCCCTGATCGGCTCGATGATCGGCTGGCGCGGCTGGCTGGTCTGTGTCGGCGGTCTCTCGGCGGCGGCCAGCCTGTCGCTCTACCTCACCGTCAAGCCGACGGCGCAGGCGCCGGCCGGCACGCCGCGCACGACGATGCGCGGCGCGCTGTCGCCGCGCGTGCTCGGCTTGCTCGGCACCGGCATCGCCGAGCGCATCTGCTACGGCCTCGCCGCCGTCTACTACGCCACCTTCCTGCAGGTGACCTACGGCCTGTCGCTGGTGGCGCTGGCCCTGCCGCTCGCCGTGTTCGCCATCGGCAATGTTTTAGGCACCATCCTGGGCGGCCAGCTCGCCGACAAATTGCGCGAGCGCCTGATAACCTTCGCCGTCTTCATGGTGGCATCGGGCGCGGCGGCGCTGGTGCTGTTCTGGTGGCATCCCGATCCCGAGACCTCGGTGGCGCTGGGCTTCATCTACGTGCTGCTGAACGCGCTCGGCCGGCCGTCGCTGATGGCGAGCTACGCCGAGGTGCCCGAATCGGTG
>CAMDQJ010000084.1 GCA_945905835.1 Asaia bogorensis | reverse complement strand
CCGTGGAGCAACGCGAACGCTATCATTTTGCGGGGTTCCGGGGAAGCAATGGGCGGCCAGCACAGTTTCCTCCGCCGCTTCCGCCGAGCACGCCCCCCGAACGACGCTCGTGCAAATCTTTGGAGGTAGCCGCCGGCCGAATGCCGCCGATGGCATTGTCACGTTGGCAGAGTTCACCCCCAAACTCCGACCGCTTCGCTTCATGGCGCTGTAGCATTTCCAATGACTTAGCAGGCTCGGGCGGAGGCCAGAAATGGCTCACAGGCGCCAACGTTACAATGCCTACAGGGCAAGTTCTAGCGGGACCTAAAGCAGGCCTTCACGCCGGATGTACTTGGCGACCTCGTCGGCCACGAGCGCGTGGCCGGCAGCGCTCGGATGGCCGTCGCCCACGATGTACGGGTTCGCCCCACCCTCGTCTTTGTTGCGCTTGAAGCGCTCGGTCAGGTCTAGAAACCTGGCCTTGCCGATCACCCTCGGCAATGCGGCAGGCGGTCCCCAGTAGTTCGTCGGAATGTAGACCACGAGAAGCTTCGAGCTCATCTCCGCCACCGTGCGCTCCAGCTCGCGCAGGGTGAAAGCAAGAGCCTCCTCCTTCTTCGCCTCGTCATCGTCGTAGCGCTGCGACCATGCGTATTCGGCCCGGCCGTAGATCACGTCGACGCCGTGCCTCAGCCAGCTCGCGGGATTGGAAAAGTCGCCCTTCAGGTGCTGCTCGAGGCGGCGCACGCCATCGCTGCGGGGCGGCGCGATCTCGGGCTTTCCCTGGCCGTCCCAGGCGACATGGGAGACGTCGAGGCAGAACGGATAGTAGGACGGCGCGCAAGCCGAGACGTTACGCTCCATGTGATGAGCAATGATTCCGTAGACGACCAGCCTGGGCGCGAGATCGCGATTGCGCCTGAGTATCTGCAGCGCCTGGACGGTGCCGAAACTCGCCATCGCGAGGTTGGCGTTGACCACCTTGAACTCCCGCGCCAGCCGGCTCGCGTAGGTGTCGGCATTGGCGAGCGCATATCCCCAGGTGAACGAGCAACCGATCGTGACGATATCGGCGCGGCCGGCGCTTCGCTGGCCCGGCCCGTCGACGCGGGCGCCGCGGTCGTCGGTATAGACGTCGAAGACGAAGGTCGCGCGGTCCTTGATCGCGGGATAGATGCGCCGGGTATGCGCGCTGGGATGCGGCACTGCACCGAGCTCGGGATCGAAAACCACCAGGTCGTCGCCTTCGGACATGAGGTGGATCGGCGGCACGGTGAGATAGGCCGTGACCTCGATGCCGATCACCAGGCAGGCGAGCGTCGTCACCGCTCCCAGCACCAAATTCTTCGCCCGCTTCCCCACGGGGAGCAGCTACACTGGAATCGAGTGGCAAGACAAGTTTGCGGCCGCAGCCGTCGCGATCAGGCCTGCAGGGTCAGAACTATGGGGCGCGAACGATCGCCTCGTCTCCCGCACGCTTCATGACGTGCTCGCAGGCGGAGCAACCGAAAGACTGGACCTCAACGCCGGCGCCAGGAAGGGGCTTGCGCTTGACCGTCCACATCTTGCCGCCGCACATCTCGCAGGTCGGCCACCTGGGTTTTTCCGAATCGTAAGCCATGTCCAAAGCATGGCGCGGTGATATTACGGAGGCGAGTCTATTCGAAGGTAATTTAACGTCTCCTTAAACCACACAAAATCAGGCGCCTATCCCTTGCCCCGTCTCTACCTCATCTCTCCCGAGCGTCTCGATCATCCCAACCTATTCGCAGACGACCTGCGCCGCGCCCTCGATGGCGGCGACGTCGCGGCCTTCCAGCTGCGCCTGAAGGCCGCCAGCGATGCTGAAATCTCCCGTGCTGCCGATACGTTACGGCCGGTATGCCAACAAAGAGATGTATCGTTCATCATGAACGACCGCCCGGATCTCGCGGTGAAACTCGACTGCGACGGCGTGCATGTCGGCCAGGACGACATGCCTCATGCCGAGGCGCGGCGCATCGTCGGCCCCGACCGGCAGGTCGGCGTCACCTGCAAGGCCTCGCGTGACCTCGCCATGACGGCGGCGGAAGCCGGCGCCGACTACGTGGCCTTCGGCGCGTTCTTCACCTCGACGACCAAGAGCGTGACGACACCGGCGTCGCTGGAAATCCTCGAATGGTGGAGCGAGCTGTTCGAAGTCCCGTGCGTGGCGATCGGCGGCATCACCGTGGAGAACTGCAAACCCGTGATCGAAGCCGGCGCCGATTTTCTCGCTGTCGCCGGTGGCGTGTGGAACCACGGGAACGGACCGGAGGCAGCGGTGCGCGCCTTCAACGAGCTCTTCGCCTCAGCGGACCGGTAGCCAGAGCACGTCCTCGATGTGCGCAGCGCCGGTACAGAGCATGACCAGCCGATCGAAGCCGAGTGCGGCGCCGGCGCAATCCGGCAGGCCATGGTCGAGTGCGGCGAGAAAATCGCCGTCGACCGGCCAGCGCACGCCGTAGAGCCGCTCCTTCTCGTCCATGTCGGCCACCAGCCGCGCGCGCTGGATCGCAGGGTCGGTCAACTCGCCGAAGGCATTGGCAAGCTCGACGCCGCAGACATAGAACTCGAAGCGCTCGGCGACGCGCGGATCGCCCGGCTTGGCGCGGGCAAGGGCGGCCATCTGTATCGGGTATTCGCAGAGGATCGTCGGCCGGCCCATGCCGAGCCGCGATTCGATCTTCTCGAACATGATGCGAAAGAACACGTCGTCCCAACTATCGCCCGCGTGCATGGCGATGCCCGAGGCGCGCGACAGCTTCTCGGCGCTGCCGACGGTGGCGAAGAGATCGACCCCGGCGTAACGCTCGAACGCATCGGCGACCGTCAGGCGCTCCGGCGTCGCGCGGGGATCGCAGACATGGCCGTCCCATTTCAGCTCGGTCGCGCCCGTCGCCGCGAGAAGCGCCGCGCAATCGGCCATGACCGTCTCGTATCCGGCTCCCGCGCGATACCATTCGAGCATGGTGAACTCGGGATGATGCAGCGCCGAGCCCTCGGCGTTGCGGAACACGCGCGCGAACTGGAAGAGCTTGGGTAGGCCACCAGCCAGAAGCTTCTTCATGGCGAACTCGGGCGAGCTGTGCAGCCAGCGCACCCGCTCCTCACCGTCGGGCAATTCCCAGTCCGTGACGAATCCCGAGAGATGCACCTCGGCACCCGGCGCCACCTGCAGGATCGGCGTCTCGACCTCGACGAATTCCTGTCCGGCGAACCACTGACGCAGCGCCGCCTGGATGCGGCCGCGTGCCTGCAGATGCGGCAGGCGCTGGCTGAGCTTGTCGGGACGCCACTCGGTCATGGCCCGACCATCGCACGCGCGGCGCGTGCCGTGTAGGGTAGGGCGATGACGCCGAAACAGATCGACGCCTATTGCGCGAAGCTTCCCGCCGCCACCCGGACGGTGCAGTGGGAAGGCGTCGCCGTTTTCAAGGTCGGCGGCAAGATGTTCTGCCTGATCGCGCCGCCCGATCACTCGGTCGGCCGCATCTCGTTCAAATGCCCGTCCGAGCATTACGAGGCGCTGTCGCACGCCAGGGGTTTCCGGCCGGCGCCCTACCTGGCCCGTGCCAAATGGGTCTCGCTCGACGACCCCAAGGTCCTGACACCGGCCGAGACCCGGGCTTACCTGAGGCGCGCCCATGCCACGATCGCCGCGGCGCTGCCCAGGAAGAAGCAGGCCGAACTGGGCCTTTAGCCCGCGCCAATTGGGCCCGGTTGCGGCCGGAAGCCCCGTTTGATAGAAGCGCGCCGCCGGCCTCGCCGCGTCCTTCGCGGGCGAGGCCGCATTCCATTCATCCACCTTGCGGTCGAGACCCCATGAAAGTTCCCGTCAATTCCATCCGCGCTGGCAACGTCATCGAATACAACGGCAAGCTCTGGGTCGCCTCCAAGGTGCAGCACATCAGCCCCGGCAAGGGCGGCGCCTTCGTCGCCATCGAGGCCAAGGCGCTGCGCGAGGGCAACAAGCTGCAGGAGCGCTTCCGCTCGGGCGAGACCATCGAGCACGTCCATATCGACGAGCGCGACTGCACCTACCTGTTCAAGGACGAGAACGGCCACACCTTCATGGACAAGGAGAACTTCGAGCAGCTCACCGTCCCCGGCGACGTGCTCGACGAGGAGCAGGCGCGCTTCCTGCAGGACGGCATGGAAGTGACCGTGTCGCTCTATGAAGGAACGCCCGTCGGCGCCCAGCTGCCCAAGAGCGTGGTCCTGGCCGTGATCGAGGCCGATGCCGTCGTGAAGGGCCAGACCGCCTCCTCGTCCTACAAGCCCGCCATCGTCGAAGGCGGCATCCGCGTGATGGTGCCGCCGCATATCGGTGTCGGCACGCGGCTGGTGATCAACGTCGAGGACGGCACCTACATGGAACGGGCAAAGGACTAACCACTTCGTGACCTTTCCGCCGGATCGTCCCCGCAGAGAAAGCCCGGTTGCCCGCGTCGGCCGCGCGCCGATGCAGCCGGGCCGCGAGCGCTCCGGGCCGCCCGAGCGCCGTTCGCTGGCGCCGCGCTCGGCCACCATCACCGTGATGATCCGCGCCGCCTTCGCCGCAGCCAAGGCGATGAAGCGCGACTTCGGCGAGGTCGAGCATCTCCAGGTCTCGGAGAAGGGCCCTGGCGACTTCGTCAGCCATGCCGACATCAAGGCCGAACGCGTCCTGCGCGAGAGCCTTCTGGGCACTCGCTCGGAATACGGCTTCCTCGGCGAGGGAAGTAGCGAGGTCAAGGGCGACGGTCGCAATCGCTGGATCGTCGATCCGATCGACGGCACCAACAATTTCGTGCATGGCGTGCCGCACTTCGCCATCTCGATCGGTCTCGAGCGCGACGGCGAGATCATCGCCGGCGTCATCTACCAGCCGATCTCAGACGAGCTGTTCTGGGCCGAGAAGGGCAGCGGCGCTTTCGTCGATACGCCCAACGCGCGTTCGCGCCGCTTGCGCGTCTCGGGCCGCAAGGACCCGGCACAGTCCCTGATCGCGACCGGCATGCCGCTGATCGGCAAGGGCGACCATCCGGCTTACCAGCGCAGCCTTGCCGCGGTGATAGAGCAGACGTCCGGTATCCGCCGCTGGGGAGCCGCCTCGCTCGACCTCGCCTTCGTCGCCGCCGGACGCTTCGACGCCTTCTGGGAATTCGGCCTCAAGCCGTGGGACGTCGCTGCCGGGATCATCATGGTGCGCGAAGCCGGCGGCCTGATCGGCGACATCGCCGGCCAGCCCTACGCGCTGGGCGGCCCTTCGCTGCTCGCCAGCAACTTCGCCATCCGCGATCCGATGGTCGAGATTCTGTCCAAGGCCTGATCATCGTTGGGACCGCGGGCCTCCAGGCCCGCTTCAAGCGGCCGTCACGGCCTGAAATCGGCCAATATCTGCTGCGAAGCATGATATTGTGGGCGCGGTTGAGCCGGAGGGCCCCAACGGGTATTCTCCAGGCAACGAACCCACCCTTGTCGCGAGCCGGCCCAGGCCGTGAAAACCTTGGAAAGGCAATAGGTTATGCCCCCGAACACGACCGCTGCACGCAGCGTCGTCCTTGCAGCCCTGGGCTTTATCGCCGCCAGCGCCGCCTTTGCCCAGATCCCGCCGGCGTCCAACGTCGCGGCTTTCAACCCCTATACCGGCGGTGGCTGGGCCAATTCCGGCCAGCCCCGCGCCTACCCGGCCAACCAGCCGATCATCCTGCCACCCGCCGTGATCACCGACACACCGACCGCCACCGTCGGTGCTTTCAACCCGTGGCGCTCGCAGGTCCGACCGCCCGCGGCGATCTCGCCGTACGACACCTATGTCGACACCGATGCGACGGCCAACCTGCCGTCGCCGCCGCCCGGCCCGATCCGCAGCCGCCTGCTCGCGGTGCCGCAGCGGGGCGACAGCTCCACCTCGCGGGCGCCGGTCAGCAAGGCAGCCATGGAACGTCCGCAGCCGGTTATCGTCGCGGCTGCAGCCCCACCTCCGGTCGTCATGGCGACGCCCGCCGCGCGTCCCATTGTGGTCGCGCCTGTAACCGTCGCACCAGTAACCGTTGCTCCGGCGCCCGCACCGCCGCCCGCTCGCGTGGTCGCGGCACCGGCACCGCCGCCGCCCGACCCGGCCCCGCCTGTCGGCGGACCGGCGCCTACCGTGCGCGTGCTGTTTGCCGGCCAGTCGGCCGAGCTCACAGATGCGGCGCGCAGCGACCTCGACCGCCTTGCCCAGTCCATCAACAGCAAGGGCACGCGCCAGATCGAATTGCGCGCCTATGCCGGCGGCAACGGGCCGGAGAGCCGCAAGGTGTCGCTGGCCCGGGCGCTGGCCGTGCGCAGCTACCTGATCGACCGGGGCGTGAAGTCGCGCATCGATGTCGGCGCCTTCCTGGCGGAAAGCATCGGCGGAGCGAACGAGCGTGTCGACGTCGTGGCGCCCAACACGTGACAGGCGTCGGGAACCCCTCCCGTCTCCCCTACGTTCCAACCTCTGAACTGATCGCATGAGCAATCCCCTCGCCTACCTCGTGAGGATGCTGCTGTTCCTGGTGGCCGTGGGAGGGCTTGCCTTCGTGCTGCGCCACGACCTGATCCGGGTGTTCATGAACACGCCGATCCTCGACGGCGTGATCCTGGGCGTGCTGGCGCTCGGCATCATCTTCGTCATGCGCCAGGTCCTGCTGCTGTGGCCGGAAGTGAAATGGCTGCGCCGCTTTCAGGCGCGACGCGAAGAGGATGAGCCGATCCCCAGCGGTTCGGTGAAGCTTCTGACGCCGCTCGCCGTCATGGTCGGCGAGAAGCGCAACAAGCTCAGCCTGTCGCCGATGGCCACCCGCGCCGTGCTCGACGGCATCGCCTCGCGGCTCGATGAGCAACGCGAGCTCACACGCTACATGATCGGCCTGCTGATCTTCCTCGGCCTGCTCGGCACCTTCTGGGGCCTGCTCGAGACCATCGGCGCCGTAGCCGACGCCATTAGCGGCCTGCAGGTCTCCGCAGGCGACGCGGGGCAGATGTTCGCCAAGCTCAAGGCCAGCATCGACGGTCCGCTCAAGGGCATGTCCACGGCCTTCGGCGCCTCGCTGTTCGGCCTCTCGGCCTCGCTGGTGCTGGGCTTCCTCGAGTTGCAGGCGAGTCAGGCACAGGGCCGCTTCCACAGCGAACTGGAAGAGTGGCTGTCGGGCGTTACCCGCATCTCCGGCGGCTCGCTGCAGACCGACGGCGACCAGGCCGTACCAGCCTATATCGAGGCGCTGCTCGAGCGCACCGCCGACGGGCTGGACGAGCTCGGCCGCGTGATGAAGCGCGGCGAGGAAGGCCGGCAGGCCGCGTCGGTCACCGAGGCGGCGCTGGTCGACCGGCTGGGCGGGCTGGCCGAGACCATGCGCGCGCAGCAGAACCTTTTGGCCAAGCTGACCGAGAATTCCATCGAGCTGCGCACCGTGATCGGCAAGCTGGCCGACAAGCCGTCCGGCGGCGATTACGGCGACGAGACCATGCGCGGCCATCTGCGCAACATGGAAAGCTACCTCGCCCGTCTGCTGGAAGAGACCTCGCGCAGCCGCACCGCGCTGGCCGACGAGCTGCGTGGCGAGTTCAAGCTTCTGGCCCGCACCATCGCCTCGACCAGCCGCGGCAGCGGCGAGACGCCGCCGCCGGGCGGACGCTTCTAGCCCGCCATGGCGAGCCTCTCTCGCCGCCGCATCGGAGCCGCCGACTATACCTGGCCGGGCTACGTCGACGCGCTCACGACGCTGCTGATGGTGCTGATCTTCCTGCTGTCGGTGTTCAGCGTCGCGCAGTTCACGCTGTCGGATGCGCTCAGCAACAAGGACACCGCGCTTGAGCGCCTGAACAAGCAGCTCGGCGATATCGCGAGCCAGCTCTCGGTCGAGAAGACGACCAGCCAGAACCTGCAGAAGGACCTCGAAGCGCTAGCCCTGCAGCTGAGCGACGTGAAGTCGCAACGCGACAGGCTCGGCCTGGAACTGTCGGCGCAGCGCAAGGCGACCGACGACATGAAGATCGAGCGCGATGTACTGACCGAGCGCCTGACCTCGATGCTGGCCGAGAACAACGCGCTGTCCGCTGCCCTGCTGGGCAAGGTCAAGGAAGCCGAGACCAAGGATGCCGACCTCAAGAAGGAGATCGAGCGCCAGCGCCTCGAACTGACGCGCGTTGCCGCAGCGCTCGCCGCCGCCAACAACGAAAAGGGCAAGCTGTTCACCGACCTCACCGAGCAGGAGAAGCTCACGGCCGAGCAGAAGGCCGCCGTCGTGCGGCTGACCGCCGAGATCGCGGCCCTCAAGCAGGAGCTGGCGCGCCTCAGCGTGGCGCTCGACGCTTCCGACGCCAAGGCCAAGGAGCAGAATGTCCAGATCGTCGATCTCGGCCAGAAGCTCAACCGGGCGCTCGCCAACAAGGTCGAGGAGCTGGCGCGCTACCGCTCGGAATTCTTCGGCAAGCTGCGCGAGGCACTGGCCGGCCAGCGCGACGTGCAGATCGTCGGCGACCGCTTCGTCTTTCAGTCCGAGGTGCTGTTCCCCTCGGGCTCGGCCCAGCTCCAGGTCGGCGGCGAGAAGCAGCTCTTCAGCGTCGCCCAGCGCCTGGTCGACATCGCCGCCAAGATCCCTAAGGAGATCAACTGGGTGCTGCAGGTCGACGGCCACACCGACAACAAGCCGATCAACAGCGTCATCTACCCGTCGAACTGGGAGCTGTCGGCCGCCCGCGCCATCGCCGTGGTGAAGTTTCTCAACTCCCAGGGCATCCCCAACGAGCGCCTGGTCGCCGCCGGCTACGGCGAATTCCAGCCGCTGTCGGCCCTGGACAGCGCCCGCAACCGGCGCATCGAGCTCAAGCTCACCAACCGCTGAGCTAGAGCAGCCCCAGACGCTTCAGCTCCGCCGCCATCTCCGGATGCATGTCGGCTGAATCGCCGCTCGACAGGTCGGGCGGCGCGTTCTCGGGAGCCAGATAGCGCCAGCCCTGGAAGGCACGGCAGGTCTTGGGCGCGGTCGGGATGATCGTGCGCTTGACCTGGATGCGGCAGTATTTGTGGGCTTCTTCCTTGTCGAAATCCTCCTCGAAGCCGACCAGCACCTGGCGGCAGCGGATGACGCCCCGGATCACCCAGTAGAGCGAGCCGCCCGCCAGCACTTCCTCGCCGCGGCGCGGCGTGTTGCGGGTGTAGACCCAGTGCGGCGAGTTGGGCTTCTGCCGCCGCTGCTTTCGCCGGGCGGCCTGGAGTACCTTGATGTGGGCGAGATTGTCGACGCCGACCGCGAGCTTGATGAGATGCAACACCATGGCTGGCGATTAGAGCCTTCGCCGGCCCAAACTCAAGCACGGCTAATCCACAGCGGAGCGCGGCATTCCCCTGACTCAGAAGGATCTATCCAGGCACAACTGCCTGCGGCTGCGTAGCCGCGGTCGCCCCCTCAACTGGTTCCTGGGGGCGAGGAAACTCGCGGCTTCGCCCGCCGTCACGGGCAACTTTCTCACGCACGACATCACGACGCTCGTCACGGCAGCGGTGCACGGACAGGGATTGGTTTTTGCACCTCTTCCCCTGGTGTTGCCGCTGTTTCGGACGGGAGCGCTAAGGCCGGTATTGCCGAAATGCGTGTCGCAGCCCGCCCGCATCTACATTCACTACGTGAGCCGCAAACAGCTTCCCGCACGGGTGAAAGCCTTCGTGAATTTCACGCTTGAGCATCTTCGCCGCAATCCGGATTTGACCTCGGACCCGCAGGCATTGCTGGCTCCGTTCGTCGGCAATCCCAGGCCGTTCAGGCGGCGGCCTTCGCCTTGAGCGCCTGCGCCACCTTGGACGCCGGTTCCCGTCCCAAGGCCACGCAGATGTCGCGGCCGGCCTGGGCGATGGCGTCGAGATCCACACCATGGGCGATGCCGAGGCCGTTCATCAGGTAGATCACGTCCTCGGTGCCGACATTGCCCGACGCGCCCTTGGCGTAGGGGCAGCCGCCGAGGCCGGCGACCGCGGTGTCGAACACGGTGATGCCGCGTTCCATGACGGCCAGAATATTGGCTAGCGACTGTCCGTAGGTGTCGTGGAAATGCGCCGCGATCTTTTCGCGCGGCATCTTCTCGGCGACGGCATCGATCATGGCGACGCACTGGCCGGGCGTGCCGACGCCGATCGTGTCGCCGAGCGAGACCTCGTAGCAGCCCATCTTGAACAGGCGTTCCGATACTTCGGCGACCTTGGCTGGCGACACCGGGCCGTCATAGGGACAGGCGATCACGGTCGAGACGTAGCCGCGCACCTTCATGTTGTACTTTTGTGCGGCTTCCATCACTGGCGCGAAGCGCTCGAAGCTCTCGTCGATCGAACAGTTGGTGTTCTTGCGGCAGAAGGCCTCCGAGGCTGCCGTGAAGATCGCGATCTCCTCGCACTTGGCCTCGACGGCGCCGTTCATGCCCTGCTTGTTGGGCACCAGCACGGGATAGGAGACGCCCGGCTTGCGCCTGATGCGCGCCATGACCTCGTCGGTATTGGCCATCTGCGGCACCCATTTGGGTGACACGAAGCTGCCGGACTCGACGGCGCTGTGGCCAGCGGCGGTGAGCGCGTCGATCAGCTTCACCTTGGCGTCGGCCGATACCGGCTTGCCTTCGTTCTGCAAGCCGTCGCGCGGCCCGACTTCGACCAGGCGAACCCGTTTGGGTAAATTCATCGTTCCCGTCCCTAAACCAGTGCCGGCTTCAGCTTGCCGGCGCGGCCGAGGATGACGGCAACGGCCGCCAGCGCCAAGACTGTAAAAGCGATCAGCAGCGTTGCAACCGCGGTGATGGTCGGGTTCACCTCGAGGATCAGCTCGTTGAACATCTTCTTCGGCACGGTCTCGTACTTGCCGGCGATGAACGACGTCACGATCACCTCGTCGAAGCTGCCGATGAAGGCGAAGATCCAGGCGGCGAAGACGCTGGGCGCCAGATTGGGCAGCATGACCTTGCGCACCGTGTACCACCACGAAGCGCCGAGGCTCCAGGCAACCTGCTCGATGCGCAGGTCGAAGGCGCGGATCGCCACGCCCAGCACCATGATCACCACCGGTATGTGCAGGATGGTGTGGGCCACGACCAACCCGACGAACGAACCCAGTAGGCCGACCTTGGCGAGGCCGAGATAGAGCGCGATCGCGGCAATGATCGTGGGCACGATCAGCGGCGCCATGAAATTGCCCTCGGCCCAGTCTCGTCCCCTGAAGTCACCTCGCCGAAGGCCGTAGGCCGCCAGCCCACCGAGCAAAAGCGCCGCCACCGACGAGATCAGCGCCACCACCGTCGAGGTCCACATCGCGTCCATCCAGCGCGGATCGCCGAAGAAGGTTTCGTACCAGCGCAGCGACAGGCTGGGCGGCGGGAATGTGAGCGCCTTGGCCGAGGAGAAGGACATCGGGATGACGATGATCAGCGGCACCGTCAGGAACACGAGGCCGAAGATGCCGGCCGCCGCCAGCAACCGTCGCGTCCAGGGCGAACCGCCGATCATGCCGACGCCTTTCGATCCAGCCGGCGATAAGCGGCAAAGATGACCAGCGTCACGATAAGCAGGATGGTCGAGATCGCCGAGGCCTGCTCCCAGCGCGGGATCTGGTTGATCAGCGTATCCAAAAGATTCGAGATCATCGGCACTCGTCCGCCGCCCAGGACGGCGGGCGTCACGTAGAAGCCGAGGCAGAGAATGAAGACCAGCAGCGTACCGGCCGCCAGTGCCGGCAGCGTCAGAGGGAAATAGACCTTCCAGAAGATCGTGCGCGGGGGGGCGCCGAGTGAGGCTGCGGCCTGCAGAAGACGGTCGTCGATCCTGATCATGGCGGCGAACAGCGGCAGCACGAGGAACGGCAGCAGGACGTTCGCCATGCCGATGGTGACGCCGAGCTCGTTGTAGAGGAACGATACCGGCACGTCGGTGAGGCCCGACCATTGCAGCGCACGATTGACCAGCCCGCCGTTGCCCAGCACGACGATCCAGGCGTAGGTGCGCACGAGAATGCTGACCCAGAAGGGCAGCACGACCAGGGCGATGGCGATCATGCGACCGCGGCCGCCCAGCCCGCGCATCCAATGCGCCAGCGGATAGCCGATCGCCACGTTGGCAAGCGTGGCGATCAGCGAGATGCGCATCGTGTTGCCCAGCACCTTGAGATAGACGGGCGTCTCGATCAGTCCCTCATAGTGCTCGAGCGTGAAGCCTCGCCCTTTTTCCCAAAAGGCGAGGCCCAGCATGTAGAGGATAGGCAGGTTGAAGGCGACGACCATCAGCACCAGAAGCGGTGCGATGAAGGAAAAGCCGGTGCCACGCACTACGTTGTCATCCCGAGGCCGAAGGCCGAGGGACCTCTAAAGCCAAGGCAAAGGTCCCTCGCTGCGCTCGGGATGTCAGCTTTTTCGAAACCACGGCTACGCGTCACAGGCTGAGCTTGAACGCTTCCCACTTCTTGTTCACGGCCTCGCCATTCTCGGCCCACCATTCGGCGTTCTCGAAATACTGCACGGCCTTGTTCTGCTTGCTGGTCGGGAACTGCCAGAGCTTGTCCTGCGGCAGCAGCTTGTCGAGATCGGGGCTGGGACCGGTGTAGGAGATCACCTCGGCAGCCTTGGCCTGGTTTTCCGCCAGCGACATCTCGTGGAACAGCTTGTAGGCCGCCGCCTTGTTCTCGGGCGACGAGCCCTTGACGATGGCGATGAAGGACAGGTCGGACTTGCCTCCCGCGAAGTTCAGCCCGAAAGCCGGATCGCCGACGACGCGGCCCGACCAGCAGATCGAGTACTGCACCTCGTTATCCTTCATGAGCTGCGGCGGCTGCGCGCCCGCCTTCCACCACACCGCGACGTCCTTCTTGATCTCGTTCAGCTTCTTGAAGCCAAGGTCGATGTCGAGCGGGAAGAGCTTGTCGATCGGCACGCCGGTCGCCTGGATGGCGAAGGGCAGGCAGTAGTGCGGGAAATCGGGCAGGCAGCGCTTGCCGGGGAAGGCCTTGCTGTCGAAGAACTCGGCGAAGGTCTTCGGCTCCTTCACGCCCTTGCGCCACGCCATGATGGTGGAAAAATACTGGTAGCCGAAGCCGTACTCGTTCTTGGCCTCGGGGAACATCGGTGCGGGATTGACGGCGGCCCAGTCGACCTTCTCGATTAGGCCGAGCTTCTTGGCCTGCTGGACGATGCCCGAGCCCAGCTCGAACAGCGTCGTGGTGGTCTGGCCGCTTTCCACGAGCGCGCGCAGCTTGCCAAGTGAGCTCGGGCTTTCGCGCACCACCTTGATGCCCGTCTTCTTGAAGAGCGGCTCGATGTAGCCCTTTTCGATCGACTCGCCAGAGGCTCCGCCCGATTCGATCATGCGGATTTCCTTGGACTGCGCGCGTGCGCCGCCCGCAGCCAGGATGCCGACGCTGGCGCCGACGAATGTACGTCTCTTCATATGAATCTCCCTTGCTAAGCCACCGGCCACAGGTCGGCAGCGTCCCACGAAACCACGACACGTTCTCCCGTCGCGAAAGCCTTGCCCAGAAATGGCAGCGCCGCCACGACAGGCTCCGCGTCCTCCAATGCCAGATGATAGCGCACCATCTGGCCCAAATAGATCGCCTCGACCACGCGTGCCGGCTTGCCTTCCCCGGCCGCGGCGAGGCGTACGCGCTCCGGCCGCACCAGGCCGCGTCGACCATCGGGCATGCCGACGAAATTGGCGATGCCGAGAAATTCGGCAACGAAACGGTTGGCCGGCTTGAGATAGGCCTCGGCGGGCGTCGCCACTTGCTGGGTGCGGCCCTTGTCCAGGACCATGATGCGGTCGGAGAGTGACAGCGCCTCCTCCTGGTCGTGCGTCACCAGGATGGTCGTGACGCCGAGCGTACGCTGGAGCTGCTTCAGCTCGACCTGCAGCTCCTCGCGCAGCTTGCGGTCGAGGGCGCCCAGCGGTTCGTCGAGCAGCAGGATATCGGGCTTGAAGACAACGGCGCGGGCCAGCGCCACGCGCTGCTGCTGGCCGCCCGAGAGCTGCGACGGGCGGCGGTCGCCAAGGCCTTCCAGTTGCACCAGCTTCAGTGCCTCGATTGCCTGCTTGCGGGCCTCGGCGGCGCCGATGCCGCGCACGCCCAACGGAAACAGCACGTTCTCCAATGCGGTCATGTGCGGGAACAGTGCATAGGACTGGAAGACCAGCCCGATGTTGCGTTCCTGTGCCGTGGCGTCGGTGACGTCCCGGCCGCCGATGAAGATGCGGCCGGCGCTCGGGCGGTTGAGGCCGGCGATCAGAGACAACAGCGTCGTCTTGCCCGAGCCGCTCGGCCCCAGGATGGTGACGAACTCGCCCTGCGACACCGCGAGATCGACGTTGTCGGCTGCCGCGACGGTGCCGTAGCGCTTGGTCACCCCTTCGAGGCGGATGTCGCTCATGCCAACGCTCTCATACCAGCGTCGCCATCGCACGGTCGGCCGCTGCCAGCGTTTCGTCGATCGTGGCGTCGTCATGCGCCGCCGACAGGAACCACTTGGCTTGCTGGTTCACGCGCACGCCCTCTTCCTGCAGGGCGGTGTGGAAGGCGAGCGCCTTGTCGCGGTCGCAGGCGACCGCTTCGCGATAGTTCTTGGGCGGCGCGCCCGAGGTGAAGAACGTCTGGAAGATCGCGGGCGCGCCCTGAACCTGCATCGCCACCTTGTGTTTCTTCGCCGAGGTGGCGAGCCCCTGCATCAGGCGCGTGCCGCGCTGCTCCAGCGCGCGGTAGACCGCGCCGCCGCCCGCCTCCAGCACGTCGAGTGCCGCCAGAGCAGCCGCCATGCTCTGGACATTGCCGTTGTAGGTGCCGCCGTGCATGACGCCCTTGTCCAAAAGCGTGTCCATGACGTCGCGCCGGCCGGAGACCATGGCAAGCGGAAATCCCGCCGCGACGGCCTTGGCGTAGATCGCGAGGTCCGCCGTGACGCCGAATTTCGCCTGGGCGCCGCGCAGGCCGACGCGGAAGCCGGTGATGACCTCGTCGCAGATGAAGAGCGCGCCGTTGGCGCGGCAGAGGTCGCGCGCGCCCTCGAGATAGCCCTGCACAGGCGGTGTGGCGCCGCCGTTCACCATCATGGGCTCCATGACGACGGCGGCGATCTCGCCCTTGTTGCGTTCGAATGCCCGGGCGAGAAGGTCGAGATCGTTCCAGCCGCAGACCGCGACATCGCCCAGCACGGAGGCCGGCATGCCGGGCGAGCCCGCGACCGGCACCGGCGCATCGGCGGGGCCGGCCTCGTTCAGCGGCGGGCGGGCGCTGATATAGGCCTGGTCGCTCCAGCCGTGATAATGGCCCTCGAATTTCAGGATCTTGTCGCGGCCGGTGAAGGCGCGCGCCAGGCGAAAGGCCATCAGCACGGCCTCGGTGCCGGAAGTGGCGAAGCGCACGACCTCGGCGCCGGGCAGCAGCCTGCACAGGCGCTCCGACAGTTCGGTTTCGCGCGGATGCTGGGCGGCGAAGAGCTGGCCCTCGCCGAGCGACGCCGCCACCGCGGCGATCACCACCTTGGGCGCGTGGCCCAGAATGGCCGGTCCGTTGCCCAGCACGTAGTCGATGTGGACGTTGCCGTCGACGTCGTAGAGACGCGCACCCTCGCCGCGCTCGAAGAACAGCGGCACCGGCGTGGCGGCATAGCGGACGTTGCTGCTGACGCCGCCGGCCAGCGTCTTTTTGGTCCGTTCATAGAGCGCGATCGACTTGGCGTAACTGCGCATAGCCCCCATCCAACAAAAACAATGCCGCCGCCACGGTACTTCGTCCATATTGGCGCCAACCCATCCTATGCTAGTTTCGCGCGATACGGAGGACGCAATGGCCCAACAGCTCAGCAATCAACGCATCGCCTGGTTCAACGGCAAGTTCATGCCCGAAGGCCAGGTCATGATCCCCTTCCGCGACCGCAGCTGGAAGTACGGCGACGGCGCCTTCGACATGACGCGGACCTTCGAGGGGCAGCCATTCCGGCTGAAGGAGCATATCGACCGCTTCTACCGCTCGCTGAAGTACCTGCAGATCGATCCCAGCTTCAGCCCCAAGGAGATGGTGGCCAATAGCGAGGAAGTGGTGGCGCGCAACGAGCACCTGCGCGGCGCCGTCGGCGACTGGTGGGTCGGCCAGCGCGTCAGCCGCGGCGTCGATGCCGTGGGCGACGAGGGCTGGGACCATACCGGACCGAACGTCGTGATCGAGGTGCTGCCGCTGCCGCTGGCCAAGCGCGCCAAGCTCTACCGCGACGGCGCCGAGGTCATCACCACGACGATGCGGCGCACCGCGCCCTCGATGCTCAGCCCACGCGCCAAGACGCACAACTACCTCAACATGATCATGGCCGAGAAGCCGGTGAAGGCGATGAACCCCGACGCCTGGGGCCTGCTGCTCGACGAGAACGGCAACCTGGCCGAGGGCCTCGGCAGCAACATCTTCATCGTGCGCGAGGGCGAGCTGTTCACGCCGTCGGAGCGCTACGTGCTGCCCGGCGTGTCGCGGCAGATGACCATCGACATGGCCACGAAGCTCGGCATCAAATGCAATTCGGGCGACATCGACATGTTCGACGCCGCCAATGCCGAGGAGATGTTCTTGACCTCGACCAGCCTTTGCATTCTGCCGGTGCGCAGCTTCAACGGCGCAGCCGTCGCCGACGGCAAGATCCCCGGCCCGATCACCAAGAAGTTGATCGACGCCTATTCCAAGGACGTCGGTTGCGACTTCGTCGCCCAGTACCTGAAGTTCCTGCAGTAAGCGCTAGATGATCCTGCGGGAACGCAAGTCGGCGATCTCGGCCGATCCGTAGCCCAATTCGGCGAGCACCGCGTCGTTGTGCTCGCCGAGCCCCGGCGCGATGCCGGGCTTGGCCGGCGTCTCGGAGAACTGCCACGGCGTGCCGTGCACCTTGAGCTTGCCGTGCCTAGGGTGGTCGACATGCGTGACATAGCCGTTGGCAATCACGTCGGGGTCGTTCGACGCTTCCAGTAGCGTGTTGATCGGCGCCGACACGATGTCCGCCCCGCGCAGCCTCGCCACCCAGTCCTCGCGCGTGCCGGTGGCGAAGAGGTCGTCGAGCAGGGCCAAAAGATCGGCGCGCTTGGCGTCGTTGTCGATGATGATGCCGAGGTTCTCGAACCCCGCCTGGGTGAGCTTCGCGTAGAAGCCGAGCGACGACATCGCGTCCTTCCAGTTCTCCGGTCCGACCAACTGGAACACCAGCGGCTTGCCGTCGCGATCGTTGAAGGAGGCGCTGATGCCGGGCCGCGCCGACGTGCCGGTGATCCGGGCCTGCCCCGTCACGGGATTGCTGTCGCGCCACATCGCCGTGGTCAGCGTCCAGCCCATCAGACGAATCTGCCCGCCGAGCAGCGACAGATCGATCTTCTGGCCGATACCGGTGGTCCGCGCATAGGTGAGCGCCGCCAGCGCACCACCGAAGGCCAGGAAGGCGCAGGTCTCGTCGGCCACCGATACGACGCCGGTGCGCATCTTCTGGCCCGGCATCGAATAGGCCTCGGCGATGCCGCCCAGCGCCTGCGCCATCGAATCGGTGCCCGGCAGATGGGCATGCGGCCCCTTCGGCCCGTAACCCGAGATCGAGACATAGACCAGCTTCGGGTTGAGCTTGCGCAGTTCGTCCCAGCCGAAGCCGTTCTTCTCGGCAGCACCCGGCCTGAAATTCTGGCCGAAGATATCGGCCTTGGCGACGAGCTTGTGCAGGATCGCGCGGCCCTCCGGCGTCTTGAGGTTGAGCGTGACGCTCTTCACGCCGCGATTGTTGGTCTCGAAGAAAGTGCTGCCTTTCCCCGGCAGCACCGTCATGCGCCGCGAGGCATCGCCGCCGTCGGGCGTCTCGATCTTGATCACGTCGGCGCCGAGATCGGCCATCAGCATCCACGGCACGGTGCCGGCCTGCGCCGTCGAGCAGGCGACGACCTTGACGCCCTGCAGGGGACCATGTGCCGTCATGCGCGCCTCCACTCGATGTGCTGCGCGCGTTTCGTGCCGGGCGAAAAGTCCGGTCCGGAGAGCGTCAGCCGGTCGCCCTCGAGCCCGATATGCCGCGTCGAGCGCAGGCCGATCAGCGCTGTATTGGTCGACAGCTCGATCGAATGGAACACAGTACCCTCCGCAATCTCGTAGCGGCCGGCATAGGCGAAGCATTCGCTTTTGTCGGCGCGCATGATGGTGGCGCTCACCTGCCCTCCCGGCGTGTAGAGGATGTAGCCATTGGCGTCGGGCCCCAAGGGGAACTCCGGTGGCCGCCCGTCCTCGTAGACATACGACCAGCTTAAAAGCTTCCAGCCGCCCCGTAAGTCCACTGGCAGAGCGCTCATTCGAATTCGACCAGTTCGGTGCCCTCCGCGACCTGCTCGCCGACCGTGCAGCGTACACTCTTCACCTTGCCGTCGGCCGGGGCTGTGAGCGTGTGC
>CAMDQJ010000083.1 GCA_945905835.1 Asaia bogorensis | reverse complement strand
TATCTGTGGCGCGCCGTCGATGCCGAAGGCGAAGTCCTCGATGTGCTGGTTCAGGCTAAACGCAACAAGCATGCGGCGCTGAAACTCATGCGAAAGCTGCTGAAGAAATACGGCTTCGTTCCAGACCTGTTGATCACCGACGACCTGCGCTCCTATGATGCTGCTGCCCGCGAACTCGGGATCGAGAAGCACCACGGGCGCGGCCGGTGGCGCAACAACCGGGCCGAACACTCGCATCAACCAACCCGACGACGGGAACGCAAGATGCAGGGTTTCAAGAGCCTAGGATCTGCCCAACGATTTCTCTCAACCCACGCCGCCGTCTACAACACCTTCAACGTCCAGCACCACCTGACATCTGCCAAAACGCACCGAGGCTTTCGCGCCGCCGCGATGGACACGTGGCGGACGGCAGTGGCGGCTGCCTGACAATATGCCGGCCGCAGGCGCCTCGCGTTCCTCGTTCGGCAACGTGATAATGCGTTTCCAATGACTTAGCAGGCTCGGGCAGAGGCCAGAAATGGCTCACAAGCGCCAACGTGACAATGCCGAGCGGCACGCTCTTCGATCACCGAACATCATCAACCGTGGCCTTCGTCGGCAAACCGATTCCATGGCCGGATAGATTTTTGAGCAGGGACAGGCGCGCGGCGTGGCCGAGGGCGCACTCCCGCGCGCGGCCCTGCATTGCAGCCGCGTTCCGGGCGGCGATGACGGCTGGTTCAACGTCACGCGCATCTCGATCGACGCCAGCGATCCCTTTGCGCTGAGCGACGGCGAGCGCGAGGGCAGGCGCCAGGCGTTGGCGGCGGCACGCTTCATCGCGGCCAATGTGCCGGGCTGCAACAGGGCGCGACTGGTTTCGTTCGCGCCGCAGCTCGGCATCCGCAAGACGCGCCGCATCGCCGGGCTCTACACGCTCACCGCCGACGACCTTCGCAACGGCGCGGAGTTCGTCGACACCATGGCGCTCGGGGCCTACCCGATCGACGTGCATCACACCGGCGACGCCAACATTACCTTCGAGGAGCTGGGTCCCGACCACCGCTATGCCCTGCCCTACCGCATCGCCGTGCCGCAGGGCCTCGACAACGCCCTGGTCGCCGGGCGCGGGCTGTCGACCACGCACGAGGCGCACGGCGCCATCGCGTCATGCCGACCGCCATGGCGGTGGCGCAGGCCGTCGGCACCGCCGCCGCCCTGCTTGCCGCCGCCAACCAGCCGGCCGCGCAGCTCGATCCCGCGACCCTGCGCGAAAAGCTCAGGACGGCGGGCGCGATCCTCTAGCGGACGATCACAAAACCTCACCCTGAAGAGCGGCCGCAGCTGTCACGGCATCAGTCGAGCAGGCCGGAAACCCTCGGCAGCCACAGCGATAGTTCAGGAAGCCAGATGCAAAGAAACAGACCCACCACCTGCAGGATCAGGAACGGGTACATGCCGCGATAGACGTCGGTCATGGTGCAGTCAGGCGGAACGGTCCCCTTCATGTAGAACAGCGTCGCGCCGAAGGGCGGCGACATGAACGCGGTCTGCAGGTTCACCGCCACAAGCGTGGCGAACCACGCCATGAACGCGCCTTTCTCGCTGCCGATATGGGCGGAGAAATCCATCTTGGCCAGGATCGGCGCGAACACCGGCAGGACGATCAGGCAGATCTCGATCCACTCGAACGGGAAGCCGAGCAGGAAGATCAGGATCATGACGAAGATCAACAGCGACCAGGCGGTGTCGATGCCGAGCTTGTAGAGCACGCTCAGCATCAGCTCGTCGCCGCCCAACTCGCGGAAGACCAGCGAGAACCCGGTGGCGCCCAGGAAGACCATGAAGACCATGCCATTGGCGCGGCAGGCGTCGCGGACCGACTCCTTCAGCATCCGCATGCTGAAGCGCTTGTTCATCCAGGCGATCAGGATGGAGCCGGCGCAGCCGACGCCGGCGCTTTCCGTCGCGGTCGCGAAGCCGGCGAAGATCGAACCCAGCACGACAACCATCAGAACGGTCATGGGCATCAGCCCGCGCATGACGACCTTCCACGTCTCAAGCGCGGTCTGGGGCCCGACCTCCTTCGGCAGCTTGGGAGCCCACTCGGGCCTGGCGATCGCAACGCCCCAGATATAGAGCAGGTACAATCCAGATAGCACGAAGCCCGGAATGGTGGCGGCTGCGAACAGCGCCCCCAACGAGGTGTTCAGCATCTCGCCCATGACGACCAGCATGATCGAAGGCGGTATCAGGATGCCGAGCGTTCCCGCCGAGGCGATGGTGCCAATCGCCAGGCGCTTGTTGTAGCCGGCTTCCAGCATGGGCGGCAGCGCGATCAGCGACAGCAGGACGACCGAGGCGCCGACGACGCCGATCGGCGCCGCCAGTATCGTCCCCATGACCATGACCGCGACGGCGAGCCCGCCTGGCGTTCGCCTGAGCATCACCTGCGAGGCGTCGAGCATGTCCTTGGCAACGCCGCTCCGTTCGAGCAATGCCCCCATGAAGATGAACATGGGCAACGAGACCAGCACCGGATCGATGGCGACGCCGCCCCACATGCGCAGCAGGATGCTGTAAAACTTGATCAGCGGGAACTGGCCCAGACTCCAGGCGATCAGTCCGAAGAACAGCGCGGTGCCGCCCAGCACGAACGCCACCGGATAGCCGCAGAAGATGATGAAGAACATGGTCACGAACATGACCAGCGCGAGATTCTCGATGAGCAAGGCCACCATCACATCGGGTCCGCGGCATGCTGGATGTTCAGGTCGGCGCGTGCCGCAAGACGCGGACCGCCGAACAGGAAGGCGATGAGGCGCAGCATTACCGCGACGATGGCGGCGACCAACAGCCACAGGCCGAACACGAAGAAGCCCTTGATGATCCAGCGATGGGGCAGGCCGATCACGGCCTCCGAACTTTCATCGATCAGGTAGGACGTGGCGAAGAAGCCCAGGCCGTACCAGGCGACAATGAAGGCATAGGGCAGCGCAAAGACGACACAGCCGATGATTTCCACCCAGGCCCGTGTCCGCAGCGGACGGTGCGCCGTCACCGTATCGACGCGGGGATGGACGTTGAGGATGTAGCAGTGGCCGAGCCACATCGAGAACAGCACGGTGTGCAGGTGCCATTCGAGCTCCTGCAGCCGGGTCGAGCCCATGCCGGGGATCTGGTAGCCAAGCTTGCGGCTGATGATGTCGAAGCAGATGACGACCATCAGCACGACCATCAGCCAGGCGGTCCAGTCGGCAATGGCACGCAGCGCGCGCTCGATGGCGTCGGCTGCAGCCAGGAGCGCACGCATGACCGATATCCTTCGAGGCTTCCTCGACCGGTGTTACGGGGTCAGCTCAAGTACCCGAGATGCCGTGGCAGCCAGAGCACGAGCTCGGGGAATATGATGCACACCGCGACCGCAAGGAGCTGGAGCAGCACGAACGGGATGATACCGCGATAGATATGCATCATGGTGACCGAGGGCGGCACAGTGCCCTTCATGTAGAACAGCGCAAAACCGAAGGGCGGCGTCAGGAACGCCGATTGCAGGTTCACCGCCACCAGGATGGTGAACCACAACATGAAATCCTTGTTGGTCGCCAGGTGCGGTTCGAAGCTGAGCTTGGTCAGGATCGGTCCGAAGATCGGCAGGACGATCAGGCAAATTTCGAGCCAGTCGAAGAAGAATCCCATGAAGAAGACGAGCGCCATGACGAAGATCAGGATTTCCCATCCCGTGTCGATGCCGAGCGTCTTGAGGAGTTCCGCCACCACGTCATCGCCGCCCAGGGCGCGGAACACGAACGAGAACAGCGTCGCACCGAAGATGATGAAGAACACCAGGGCATTGGTCAGCGCCGAACTCTCGATGACCTCTTTCAGCATCTTCATGTTGAGGCGCTTGTTCCACGCCGCCAGCACCAAGGCGCCGGCCGAGCCGGCGCCGCCCGCTTCGGTCGGCGTAGCGAAGCCGCCGAAAATCGAACCGAGGACGACGAAGATCAGGAAGGCCGGCGGCAGGAAGCTGCGCAGGATCATGCGCCACAGCTCGCCTCTCGATGTCGGGCCGACGGCGGCATCGAGCGGAGGCGCGAGGTGGGGTTTCGCGGCCGCAAGAATGCCCTGATAGATGAGGTACAACACGGAGAGCGCCAGGCCCGGAACGATCGCCGCGGTGAACAGCGTGCCGACCGAGATCGTCAGCAGGTCGCCCATGATGACGAGCATGATGCTGGGCGGGATGAGGATGCCGAGCGTGCCGGCCGAGGCGATGGTGCCGGTGGAGAGCTCCTTGGAATAGCCCGCCGCCAGCATGGTCGGCAGGGCAATCAGGGTCAGCATGATGACCGACGCGCCGACGATGCCGGTGGTCGCTGCCATGATGGTGCCCATCAGGGTCACCGACATGGCAAGGCCACCCGGGATGCGGCGGGTGAGGATCTGCAACGTCTTCAGCAGCTCGTCGGCCACGCCCGATTTTTCGAGGATCGTGCCCATGAAGACAAACATTGGCACCGCGATCAGCACCGGGTTCTGGACCGCCTGGCCGAAGATGCGCGGCATCAGGCTGCCGAACTGGGCTGGCCGGAAGAGATCGAAGAAGATGCCGAGGGCACCGAAGCCGAGGGCGACGCCGCCGAGCACGAAGGCCACCGGATAGCCCACGAACATGATGAACGTGAGCACGAGAAACATGATCACCGCGAGATGATCGCCAAACCATTCCATGACCGCGGCCCTCTAGCGACGTACTACTGGCGCGCTAGCGGCGGCGGCCAGACGCGGCGGCCCGAACAGGCCAACGAGCTTGCGCAGCAGCACCGAGATGACCGCAGCGTCGAGCAGGACGAGGCCCAGGAAGAGACACCCCTTGATGATCCAGCGCGAACCGAGCCCGTTCGGCGCATCGGAACTTTCGTTTTGAAGATACGACACAGCGACGAAGGACCACGAGTAGTAGGTGGCAAGCGAAGCGTAGGGTATGGCGAAAATGACGATGCCGAAAATCTCGAGCCACGCCTGCTGCCGCCACGACCGATGGCCGGTGAACACGTCGATGCGGACGTGCACGTTGCGCACATAGGCGTAACCCAGCCAGAACAGGAACAGCATGCCGTGCAGGTGCCACTCGAGCTCCTGGATGGGCGTCGAGCCGAAACCCGGTATCTGGAAGCCCATCTTGCGAGTGATGATGTCCCAACAGATCACCACGACGAGCGCGAGCAGCAGCCAGCCGAACAGGTCGGCGATGCGCTGGAGCACACGGTCGATACCTTGAGCAACACCGAGCATCAATTCCATTGCAGACTCTCCCTACCGGCGCCGTACGTCGGACGGTTGCCGGCATTCCTGTCGTACAAGCAGACGCGGTCGCCAACCGGAGACCGCGCCTCGTTGTCGCCGACTACTTCAGGTAGGCGCGTTCCTTCCAGATGGCGTATTCTTTGCGATAGTTGCTGAGCGAGTCCCAAGCCTTCTTGAATTCCGGGCTCTTGGCGGCCTGCTCCACCGCGACCTTGTCCCATTCCTTCTGGAAGGCGGCGAGGAATTCCGGCCCCCAGGTCATCAGCTTGACGCCCTTGCTCTCGATCTCCTTCAGGGCCGGCCCCTGAACCGTCTCACCGACACTGATTCCCTTGAGGACGGTCTGGTCGCAGGCCGCCTCGACCTGGGCTTTCTGGGTCGCCGACAGCGAATCCCACTTGGTCTTGTTGATGATCATGTCGCCGAACGTCGCCTGCTGATGCCAGCCGGGGAAGTAGTAGAACTTCGCCACCTGGTGGAAGCCGAGGCTGAGATCCATCACCGGCATGGAGAACTCGGTGGCGTCGATCGTGCCGAGCTGCAGCGCCTGGAAGATTTCGCCAGCCTGCAGGAGCTGCGTGGAAACGCCGAGGTTCTGCATGACGTTGGCGCCGAGACCGAAGAAGCGCATCTTGAGCCCCTTCATGTCGTCGAGCGTCTTGATCTCCTTGCGGAACCAGCCCGAGGCCTCGGGCGGGATCAGGTGGCAGATCACGGAATGGATGTTGTACTTGGCGTAGAGCGCCTGCATCATCTTCTCGCCGCCGCCTTCCTTCATCCAGCCGATGTATTCGCCGAGGCCCGGGCCGAACGGCACGGTCGAATAGACGGCAAATCCGATGTCCTTGCCGGTCCAGAAGCCGGGAGTCGCCCAGGCGGCGTCGAGGGCGCCCGACGACACGGCGTCGAAGGCCTGGCCCGGAGGCACCAGTGCACCAGGCTCGAAGAACTTCATGTCGATCGAGCCGCCCGACAATTTGTTGACCTGGTCGACCGCGTATTTGGCGTTCGGCCCCAGCAGAGACAGCGTCGACGCGAAGTTCGACTGCATCTGGATGCGGACCTTCTTGTCCTGACCCACGGCTGTGCCAGCAGCCAAGGCCACCGAAGCGGCAGCCGCGACTATTCCCAATTTACCCATCAAATGCATGTTTTTCCTCCCGTAGGTCCAAGCCACGCGAAAGACACCGGTCGTCCGATTGTGTCTGGTCTTTCGCTCTCTGATCCAGCGGCTGTTGATCGGCCTACCGGTTGCCGCCTCGATTCCGGATGCGCCCAATTTGTATGAAAACAAAGTAAGAGGCCGCCGACCGGAATGTCAAACGAGGAGTCAGTTCAGGGGCATTGTCACGTTGGCAGAGTTTACCCCCAAACTCCGACCGCTTCGCTTCATGGCGCTGTAGCATTTCCAATGACTTAGCAGGCTCGGGCAGAGGCCAGAAATGGCTCACAAGCGCCAACGTGACAATGCCCCGGCCGACCATGGCTTCACCGGAACACGGCTGAATGCTATCCTTCTCACCGTTACAATAGTTCATATGGGCAATGTCGGCTCAAGACAGGTCAACCGCATGACGCCGGCCTGGCGCAAGGTCGACCGCGACCTCATGGCCACCGCGCTGCGCAAGGCGGGGCGGCCGGAATGAGCGTCCGTCGTTTCGCCGTCCTTCGTGTCCCCGAAACACGCTCATGAGCGATCGTCCCAGCGGCACCACCACTTTCTTGATGACCGACATCGAGGGCTCGACCCGGCGCTGGGAGGAAAATCCCGACGCCATGCGCACGGCTCTCGCGCGCCACGACATCGCACTGAAAGGGGCGATCGAGGGCAATGGCGGCTGGCTGTTCAAGCATACCGGCGACGGCGTGCTGGCCGCCTTCCATACGCCGCGCGCCGCCATCGCCGCCGCCGTGGCGGCCCAACGGGCGCTCGAACTGCCGGTACGCATGGGCATCTGCACCGGCGAGGCCGAGTTGCGCGGCGAGGATTATTTCGGACCGGCCTTGAACCGCGCCGCCCGTACCATGGTGGCGGGACATGGTGGCCAGGTGCTGGTGACGGCGTCGACGGCCGCGATGATCGAGAGCGACGCGCTGGTCGATCTCGGCGAATACCGCCTGCGCGATCTCTCCCAGCCGCAGCGCCTCTACCAGGTGCGCGCCGACGGTCTGAAGCAAGATTTTCCGCCGCTCAAGACCCTCGACCTCGTTCCCGGCAACCTGCCCGGCCAGGCGACCAGCTTCCTCGGCCGTGACAAGCATCTCGCCATTGTGCTGGAGCTTCTGGCCGCTGGGCGTCTCGTCACGCTGGCCGGCGTCGGCGGCGTCGGCAAGACGCGCCTTGCGCTGCAGGCCGCGGCCGAGGCCTCGCCCGGCTATCCCGACGGCGCCTGGCTGGTCGAGCTCGCCTCGTTGCGCGACGCCACCTCGGTCGGCGATGCCGTGGCCAATGCGCTGGGCACCGCACAGCAGCCGGGCAAGACCATCGAGCAGAGCGTGCTTGCCTGGTTCGGCCACCGCCAGCTTCTCCTCGTGCTCGACAACTGCGAGCACCTGATCGAGGCGGTGGCCAACCTCGTCCACGAAATCGTCACGCGCTGCCCCAACGTGAAGATTCTCGCGACCAGCCGCGAGGCGCTGATGGTCGATGGCGAGCGGACCTGGCCGGTGCCCTCGCTCGGCGTTCGCGAGGGCGAAGCCTCGGCCGCCGTGGCGCTGTTCGTCGAGCGTGCCCGCGCCGTCGTGCCCGATTTCGCGCTCGGCGCCGATGGCCCGGCGGTGGGCGACATCTGCCGCCGGCTCGACGGCATTCCGCTGGCGATTGAGCTTGCCGCCGCGCGCACCCGCACCATGAGCCCGGCGCAGATCGCCGGCCGGCTGGAGGAGCGCTTCCGCCTGCTGACCGGTGGCTCGCGCCGGGCGCTGGAGCGCCACCAGTCGCTGCGCCAGGCCGTGCAATGGTCCTTCGACCTGCTGACACCGGCAGAACGCGCGACCCTGTCGCGCGCATCCGCTTTCGCCGGCGAATTCACCCTCGAGGCTGCCGAGCGGGTCTGCGCCGGCTCGGGGGTCGAGGATTTCGAGGTCGTCGACCTTCTCGACTCGCTGGTGCGCAAGTCGCTGATGGTGGCGGTGCGCGCCGAGGGCGCCGTGCGCTACATCCTGCTCGAGACCATCCGGCAGTTCGGCGAGGAACAGCTAGCCGGGATCGGCGAGAGCGAAGCCGTGCGCGCGCGCCATGCCGCCTTCTATGCCGACGATTCCGACGCGCAGTTCCAGATCTGGCGCAGCCCGCGCGAGCGCGAGGCCTTCGAATGGCTCGACCATGCGCTACCCAATCTGCGTGCCGCCTTCCGCTGGGCCGTCGACGGCAAACAGGTCGATATCGCCGCTCGCATCGCCTCCAATGTCGGCGACATGGGCCGCTTCCGGCTGCGCGAGGAGGCCGCCAACTGGGCCAGCGAGATTGTCGACGCAGCCCGCGCCAGCGCCCATCCGCGCCTGATGGTGCTGCTCACCTGGGCGGCCAGCAGCTCGTGGGCCTTCCAGCGGTTCGAGGACACCAAGCGCTACGGCGAGGAGGCGCTGTCGCTGATCGGCGATGAGCGGTTCTACCAGTTCGTCTGGGCGCATATAGACCTGGCCTTCGTCGCCGCGTTCGAGGGCGATGTCGAAAAGGCGATCGAGCTCTGCCGCACCGGTTCGCTCACCGCGCCCGATGCGCAGGACCGCCTTTGCCTCGCCGTCTGCCTCATGTTCGAAGCCATGGCGCATCCCGAGCGCGCCATGGCGCGGGCCGACGGGGTAGTGGCCTCGGCCGAGGCCACGGGCGTGCCGGTCAGCATCGGTCTTGCCCACTATTCCAAGGGCAAGGCCTTTGCCGCGCACGATCCTGCCCTGGCGCTCGCCTGCTTCGACCGCGCGCTGGCGATCGGCGAGCGAGCGGGCAATCCCTGGCTGCAGTCGCTCGTGATGCCCGACCTGGCGGCGCTGCAGGCGCGCACCGGCGATCCGGTCCGTGCGCTCGGCAGCTTCCAGGCAATGCTGGTCGGCTGGCGCGGCGTCGCCGACCTCGGCATCGTGGCCGGTGGACTGGGCAACCTCACCGTGCTGTTCGACCGGCACGGCCTGTGGAAAGCCGCGGCGACGATGCACGGCAAGCTGACCGGCGAGATCGATCTCGCCGCCTTCACGCCCGAACTCGCCGCTGCGCTGGCGCATGCCCGCACGATGCTGGGCGACAGCGAGTTCGACGAAGTCAGCCACCGCGGCCGCCTGCTCACCCTGGTCGACGTCATCGCCTATGCCGAGAGCCAGGTCCGCGAGGCGCTGGCGGCGATCAAGGAGAAGAGCGCAGCGTGAAGCGTCTCGGCATCAACGGATACGACATGGCGGCATTGTCACGTTGGCAGAGTTCACCCCCAAACTCCGACCGCTTCGCTTCATGGCGCTGTAGCATTTCCAATAACTTAGTAGGCTCGGGCAGAGGCCAGAAATGGCTCACAAGCGCCAACGTGACAATGCCCCTTCAAGGCTTGCGCAGCCGCGCGCCCCGCGGCCAGCTTTTTCCCGATGATGGCCGGGGCCGACTTTGACGCCGCTGGACGAGGAGATGTTCAGCATCTTGGCTGCGTCTCCGCGCGAAATGACAGCCGGTGAAATTTCACCGGCTGTGGATTTCTGGGCGAAATCAGCACGTTGCCCGGCCGCTGTCTACAACACCTTCAACGTCCAGCGCCATCTGACATCTGCCAAAACGCACCGGGGCTTTCGCGCCGCCGCGATGGACACGTGGCGGACGGCAGTGGCGGCGCGCCAACGTGATAATGCCCCGCCGATGCCTACCCGGCCCTCCGGTTCGCATGGGGGGAGGGGTCGCGGTTCATCGCCCCCGCTTTTCCGGCGACGTGACGCGATTACTTGGTGGCGTTACGCCGACGGTCGCCCAGCTTGACCACCTTCGCGGGCTTGCCGCCGTCCAGGGCGTGAGCGATGGCGCCGGCCACACGATCAGCAGCGGCCAGCAGGGTGGCGTCAACGACGTGCACGTAACGGCTGGTCATGGTGCCGCGAGAATGACCCAGCATCGCCGCGATGGTCGGCTCCGAGCAGCCCAGCGTGTTGGCCGTGGTGGCGAAGCTGTGCCGCAGCGTGTGGGGCGTCACGCCCTTGAGCTTGGCGCGATCGATGATCCGACCCCATGCGTCCCGCAGACCGACGTAGGGCGATCCGGCAACGCCGCCCGCGAAGACCAGCTCGCTCTCGGAGTGATGCGACATGTGCGCCAGCAGATCGGCTGCAGGCTGGCCCAGCGGTCGGATGCTGTGGCCCGTCTTCGTGGACGCAAGCCGGAGCTGTCGCACCTCGAGGTCGACCTCCGGCCAGGTCAGCGACACAACCTCGCCGCGCCGGCAGCCAGTGAGGGCCAGCAGCCGGACTGCCTGGATGGCGAGCGGGCTTTCGCCTTCACGCTCGGCAGCAGCGAGTGCCGCGCCCAGCTTTCGGTAGTCGTCCATCGACAGGAACGTGGTGCGCCGCTGCTCGGCGGGCCGCTCGACGCCCCGCACGGGGTTGTCGATGCGAAGGCCCTCCCGCACGGCGTAGGAGAAGATGCCGCCCAGCAGACCCACCGTCCTGGTCGCCGCGCCGCTGCCGCCAAACACATGGACCGGGCGCCCCGTGTCGGTCTTAGCCACCCGGGCCGTCTTGCCGGTCTGGACGGCGTGCACAAACCGGCGCACATCGCCTTGCTGCACGCCCGCCACGGGCATGGTGCCCAGGAGGGGAACGATATGGCAGGCGACGCGCCCCCGATCGACAACAAGCGTCGATTCCGACTTCGGGCGACTGCGCCTGCCGAGCACAAGCCCTTTGGCGGCGGCTGCCAGGTAGTCGCGGCAGAGGTGGGCCACTGTCATGGCGCCGAGCGCGGCATTGCGGGTCGCTGATGGGTCCTCGCCGTTAGCCACGAGCAGGAGCTGTTTACGAGCCCACTGGCGCGCTTCGTCGGGGGTGGCGGCCTCCTTCTGCTTCATCGCCAACTTTCGCGTCCTACCGGCCGAATTTCGGTACTGGATGACCCATGTGCGCACGCCCGATGGCTTCACACGCAGAGCGAAGCCGGTAAGGTCGTCATCGCGATACAGCGTGTCGCGCGTGACAGGCCGCAGAGCGTTGACGAAGCGTTTGTTGAGCTTGGGCAAGGCAGCCTCCGCAAAAGCTACTCTGGTGGGTTCCCTTGGCCGGGGACACATTGGGGACACAGAAGGCGGAAAAGTCGGGCAATTTCGGATGTTTTCCGCTGGATGCCGATAATGACAAAAACAGGCGCTTTTGCAAGGATTATCCATTGTCATCACGCCCGAGAAAGCTGGGGAAAACCCAAAACCTTGCCCTATCTTGGCAAGGTCCTGAACGAGTAGTCTCGTCCGCATGGCGGGCGAGCGGGCGATCACGGTGCGCGACTGGCGGCAGACCGAGGCGGTGCTTCTGGCCGCCCGCGCCGATGGCAGCGCGCCGACGCTGCTCACGCCCGAGCGCGCCGCCGAAACCTATGGCGCCGGCTACCTCGCCGCCCTGCAGAACCGCGCCCGCCAGGAATTCCCCGATGTCGCCTTCACCTTGATCGTCGATTGCGGCGATACTCCGGGCTACGCACTGGCTTGCCTGCGCGCCGGGGTAAAACTGATCTCGATGAATCCGCTCAACGAGAAAGTGGCCGACATCGCCCGCCAGATGGGCGCCGAACTGGTAAGGAGACCGACATGAGGTGGCAGCCGGCTCGCGATCTCGTGGGCTATGGCCCCAACCCGCCCGAGCCCAAATGGCCCAACGGCGCGCGCATCGCCGTCAACTTCGTCATGAACTACGAGGAAGGCTCCGAGCCCTCGATCCAGGACGGCGAAGGCTACACCGAGACCGGCCTCACCGAGGCCTCGACCTCGTCCACCGGCATGAAGGGCCGCGACCTCGCCGGCGAGGGCATGTTCGAGTTCGGCAGTCGCGCCGGCTTCTGGCGCCTGATGCGCGCCTTCCAGGAACGTAACCTGCCGATGACCGTGTTCGGCTGCGCATTGGCGCTCGAGCGCAACACGTTCGCCGCCGAAGCGATCAAGAAGTCGGGCTTCGACGTCTGCTGCCACGGCTGGCGCTGGGTGCGCCACTTCGAGCTGAGCGAAGCCGAGGAGCGCGAGCACATCCAGAAGGCCATCAAGTCGCTGGCCCAGACCGTCGGCGAGCGGCCGGCCGGCTGGTACTGCCGCTATGGACCCAGCGTCAACACGCGCCGCCTGCTGGTCGAGGAAGGCGGCTTCACCTACGACTCGGACTACTACGGCGAGGAGCTGCCGTTCTGGCAGACCGTCGAGGGCAAGCCGCATTTGGTCGTGCCCTACTCGCTCACCAACAACGACGGCAAGTTTCCCGCCGGCTCGATCGGCAACGCCGACCAGTGGTTCGCCCTGGTGCGCGACGCCTTCGACGTCCTCTACAAGGAAGGCGCCACCCATCCCAAGATGATGTCGGTCGGCATGCACATGCGCATTCTCGGCCATCCCGCCCGCACCGCCGGCCTGTGGAAGCTCCTGGACCACATCCAGAAGCACTCCGGCGTGTGGGTGACGCGGCGGATCGACATCGCCAAACACTGGAAAGCCACGCACCCCTACCCGGGCAAAGGCCTCAACGAGTAACCCTCACGGGAGCGCGCCAGCTCGTGAACCTGAGGGCGGATATGAAGCGACGAGAATTTGTAGGTCTGGTCGGCGGCGCGATAGCCTTTCCGCACGCGGCGCGCGCGCAGCCCGGCCGAGTCCCGACCATCGGCTTACTCGGCACTTCAACGGCCGCCGGCTGGAGCCAGTGGATCGCGGCGTTCGTGCGGCAGCTGCGCGAGCATGGCTGGGTCGAGGGCCGCACTGTTGCGATCGAATACCGTTGGGCCGAAGGCCGCCCCGAACGCTACGCCGAGATCGCGGCTGAGTTCGTCCGGCTCAAGGTCGACGTCATCGTCATCTCGGGCAGCGCGGGCGCGGCCGTGAAGCGGGCGACCTCGACCATTCCGGTCGTGTTCGCGGTGGACCCGGACCCGCTCGGCAGCGGGCTGGTCACCTCGCTGGCGCGGCCGGGTGGCAATATCACCGGCCTGTCGCAGCAGTCTCCCGACCTGGCCGGCAAGCGGATCGAGCTGCTGCGCGAAGTTGCTCCCGGCCTGCGCCGGCTGGCGGTGCTGGCCAACGTCGCCTACCCGGCCGCGCTGGTTGAGATGGACGAGGTCCAGGCCATCGCCCGCTCGCTTGGTTTCGACGTCTCGCGGATGGAAATCCGGCGTGGTGAGGATCTCGCGCCCGCTTTCGAGGCCATCAAGGGTCGTGCCGACGGGCTTCATGTCTGCACCGACGCGCTGATCGGCACGGACCAGGCCGAGATTGCAAGGCTCGCGCGGGATGCCCGGCTGCCCAGCATGACCGGCGTGAAGGGATATGCCGAAGCCGGCGCCTTGATGGCTTATGGGCCGAGCAACACTGACCTGTTTCGCCGGGCCGGCGACTACGTCGACAAGATTTTACGAGGCGCCAAGCCGGGCGACCTGCCGGTCGAGCAGCCCACCAAATTCGAACTGACTGTAAACCAAAAAACCGCCAAGGCGCTCGGCCTTGAGTTTTCGCCGATGTTGCTGGCCCGCGCCGACGAGGTGATCGAATAAAGGATTGATGTCCGCTAGTGGCGCATAGCGGACCTCCTGTGTGGGCGCCACTGGAGTGGCGCGCTCCTATGATCGGACCTTCCCCGCCACCATCCGCACCTTGCCCGGTGCGGCGAACCACACCGCGGCAGCGCAGACGAGGCTGAGCACGAGGCCGAGCGTAAACGCCAAATCGTAGTTGCCGAGCCTGTCGTACAGCAGGCCGGTGACGAACGGACCGAGCGCGCCGCCGAAGAGCAGCGACGTCATCAAGAGGCCGAAAATCGTGCCGAACGACTTGCCCTCGAAGATCTCGGAGACGATCGGCCCCATCATCGACGTGAAGGCATAGCCCAGCGAGCCTTGCGACAGCACCATGAGGTAGAGCAGCGGCGTGGTTGGCGTGGCCGCCAGCATCAAGAGCGCCGCGTAGCAGATCGCGAAGCCCGCGCAGCTCAGCGCCCACATGCTCTCGCGGCCGTAACGGTCCGACAGGCCGCCGAGCAGGATCTGCCCCGGAATGCCGACCATCGCCACCAGTCCGAGCGACCACGCGGCCAGCATCGGCGAGAAGCCGATTTCGACGAGGTACTTGGTCTGGTGGACCTGGACGGCGTACCAGATGTACCCGCCGCAGAAGAAACCGGCTGTCAGCCACCAGAAGCGCGCCGTGCGGATCGCGCGCGCCACCGTCCAGTCGATGGCGACCCAGTCGGCGTCGACGACGTTCGATTTCTTCTTGGCCGCATCGCCGCCCGGGCCGGGCTTCTCGCCGTCGGGCAGCAGGCCGATATCCTCCGGCCGCTTGGTGACCAGGAGATTGATCGGCACCAGCACGACCAGAATGACTATGCCCAGCGCCCAGCAGGCGCTGCGCCAGCCCTCGCTCAGGATCATTGTCTGGAGCCACGGCAAGACCAGGATCGAGCCCACGCCAACGCCCGAGAAGGCGATGCCGATGGCGAGCGCGCGGCGGCGCATGAACCAGTTGGGCAAATACTGCGAATGGACCGAGTAGCCGAGGCAATTGGCGCCGATGCCGACCAGCAGTCCCAAGGTCGCATAGAGTTGCCAGGGAGCCGAGATCCAGGTCGCGCCCAGGAGACCGGCCGCCGTCAGTAGCACGCCGATCTGGATGACGAAGCGCGGGCCGCGCGCATCCATCAGGCGGCCAACGAACGGGCTCACGAAGGCCGATATGCCGAAGCCGAACGAGAAGGCGCCGGCCGCCAGCGCCCGGTCCCAGCCGAACTCGTCGACGATCGGCGGAAACATCAGCGAGAAGGCCGTGCGCGCGGTGATGCCGAGTGCGGCGGTGACGAAGGCCACGGCGATGATCACCCAGCCATAGAAAAATGGCAGGCGGGCGGCGAAACGCGTTGTAAGGGATTGCTGCATGGCGCGACTGGACTATCCCGGCGACAGGTCCGGCGCAATTTACCGGCGGGTAATCGTCCACTGTTCCGCGTGGCGGGGCTTGAACGAAATGAAGCCGGCCGCTAAACCGACGCGAATTCGCATCGAATGAACCTGCCGGGAGCCCAGCCGTGAAAATCACCCGCACCGTCAAGAAGATCCTCGACAACTACGAGAGCGATTGCCCCGGCACCAAGGCCAAGCTCGCCAGCATCCTGATGCACGGCCGCCTCGGCGGCTCGGGCAAGGTGGTGATCCTCCCCGTCGACCAGGGCTTCGAGCACGGTCCGGCCCGCTCCTTCGCACCCAACCCCGACGCCTACGATCCGCACTACCATTACCAGCTCGCCATCGATGCCGGGCTGAACGCCTATGCCGCCCCCTTGGGCCCGCTGGAAGCCGGCGCCGACACCTTCGCCGGCGCCATCCCGACCATCCTCAAGGTCAACTCGGCCAACAGCCTGTCGACCAACAAGGACCAGGCGGTCACCGCCTCGGTGATGGACGCGCTCAGGCTCGGCTGCGCGGCGATCGGCTTTACGATCTATCCCGGCTCCGAATCGCAGTACGAGCTGATGGAAGAAATCCGCGAGATGGCCGAGGAGGCCAAGTCGGTCGGCCTCGCCGTCGTCATGTGGTCCTATCCGCGCGGCGGGAAGCTCGACAAGGCGGGCGAGACCGCGATCGACGTCTGCGCCTACGCCGCCCACATGGCGGCGCTGATGGGCGCCCATATCATCAAGGTGAAGCCGCCGACCAACGTGCTGTGGCAGCCCGAGGCCAAGGCCGCCTACGAGAAGGCCAAGGTCGACGTCTCGACACTGGCGGCGCGCATCAAGCACGTCATGCAGGCGACCTTCAACGGCCGCCGCATCGTCGTGTTCTCCGGCGGCGAAGCCAAGGACCTCGAAGGCCTGTTCACCGAGGTCCGCGGCCTGCGCGACGGCGGCGCCAACGGCTCGATCATCGGCCGCAATACCTTCCAGCGCCCGCGCGCCGAGGCGCTCGACATGCTCGACAAGATCATCGGCATCTATCAGGGCAAGTTCTGATAATTCAAGCGCTGATAGGCCTTTAGGGGCTGCTGGGTAACCTTTCGGGTAACTCGAAGGCGCATTCGCGCCCCTTGAGCTTCCCCGCGAGGCTCTCACATTGGTCCCGCTCCCCGCTCGGATGCCCTGTTCCGGCCTCACTCTCGGGCCACGGCGTCCGCACAACGAATGACGGCGAGTCTTGGGCGTTATGGCGCTTAGCAGTCGGCACCTTGCCGTCGAGCGTGTCGCCGATCAGCTTGAGCGCGGCCCAGTTGCCCTGCATACCCAGGTCCAGCAGGACTTGCACGGCGCGGTCGAGGCGGCGGACGCCATCGGGGCCACGCCGCAGGGCCGCCACCCGTACAACGTTGCGCCACGCCAGCAACGGCCACGGTCCACGTGGTCGGCCAGCGCCCTTTCGAGCCCCGCCCCAGCCGCCGCCAGAAACTTGAATACCAGCCATGTAACCTCTTGGTGTTCTCTGCTCTCCTACCAGGTTCGTAGTCGCCCACCCTAGAGCTCGAAACCGTCGCCCTGCACCATCGCTACGAGCGTCGCGCGGCCTGAAACTGCTTGCGGTGACCGAACCCCACCGCCGTCGCGGTGCGGGGCGCCGTCGTAGTCCGCTATTGCGTCGCTCGGAGGCAGGCGCGCTCAGAACCGAGCCGGGAGGCCGCGTCGCTTAAGAACGGCGCGCTCGTCTATCACCGCACATCATCAACCATGGCCTTCATCGGCAAATTGATGGAACCGATTCCATGGCCGGATGGCTTTTTTTGCGCAGACAGGTGACAATCGACGCTGACAATGTCAGTCGGCCACTGCGGCGGCAAGATCGCAAGCTTGCTCTGCGCGAGGACGCCAGGACACGACTCGGTGTGTCCGCCAGAGCGGGTTGTGCGGCGCCGGTTTCCGCCTCAAGTTGCTCACCGGAAACTCAAGGGGGTCGCCTCATGAAATTCGGCGCGTCGATGTTCTTCACCGACTATTCGATGGGACCGGCGGAGCTCGCGGTCGCGCTTGAGGAGCGCGGCTTCGACATCGTCTGGGCGCCCGAGCATTCGCACATCCCGATATCGCGCAAGTCGAGTTTTATCTTGGGGGGCGAGCTGCCCAAGCGCTACTACGACGTTATGGACCCGTTCGTGACGCTGACCGCTGCCGCAATGGCGACGAGGACGTTGAAGGTCGGAACCGGCGTCTGTCTTGTCGCACAGCGGGATCCGATCCAGACGGCCAAGCTGGTCGCCTCGATCGACCAAGTCTCCGGCGGGCGGTTCGTCTTCGGGGTGGGCAATGGCTGGAACGTGGACGAGATGGAGAATCATGGGACCGCCTTCGCCACTCGCCACAAGCGCGCGCGGGAGAACATCGAGGCAATGAAGGAAATCTGGACTAAGTCGAAGGCCGAATATCACGGAGAATTCGTGAACTTTCATCCGATGATGGCCTGGCCCAAACCCGTGCAGAAGCCGTACCCGCCGATTCTAGTGGGCGGCGCCTTTCCCTACTCGGCGCGGCGCGCCATCCGCTATGGCAATGGCTGGATGCCGCAGGTCACGGAAAGGAACCCGACGCTGCTAATCGAGCTCATTCCCAAGTTCCGGCAGATGTGCGCGGAAGCCGACCGTGACCCGGACAAGATGGACATCTCGATCGGCGGCCAGTCGCCCGACGCCGACCTGGCGAAGCGCTACCGTGACGCCGGTGTCAACCGCGTCTCCACCAGTCTGCCGTCGGGAAAGGCGGACACGATCCTGCCCATCCTGGACGAATGGGTGGACGTGATGGGGGCGGTCAACAGCTAACGAGGCTTCGCCTCAAACGAACGAATCAGAGTTTGCGCGCCTGTGCATGCTCAAAATTCCAAAAAGCCAAGAAAGCATAGAGTTTTTGGCGCCGCACTCATACCGTCATCGGCATGCTCACGCTTCTGTCCGCCCTCGGTTCCCTGCTCTCGTTCCGGGTTCGTGGTCGCCTCACGCAGGAGCTCGAGCTCGTCGCCCTGCGACATCAGGTGACCGTCCTGCGCCGGCAACGTCCCGGCCAGCCTCGGCTCTTCGCCGCCGACCGGTTGCTCTGGGTGTGGCTTTACCGGATCTGGCC
>CAMDQJ010000082.1 GCA_945905835.1 Asaia bogorensis | reverse complement strand
TCACGGCGCGCGCGACGGTGGCGACCTGCAAGGCTGGCTGGATGATATCCTGGCGGCGAACGGTCTCGGCGAGGTGTGCGACAGTCCCGCAGTCCTCATGGCCATGCCGCGGATGCTGGGTTATGTATTCAATCCCGTGAGCTTCTGGTTCTGCCGCGACTGCGCGGGCGCGTTGCGCGCGGTGCTATGCGAGGTCAACAACACGTTCGGCGAATGCCATTGCTACCTGGTGCACCATGCCGACCGGCGTCCGATCCAGCCCGGCGACTGGCTGGACGGCCGTAAGGTCTTCCATGTCTCGCCATTCCTGCCCGTCGCCGGCAGTTACCGCTTCCGTTTCCGGCTGGAGGAACGGATCGTTCATGTCGACGTGAACTATCACGACGCCGACAGGCTGATGCTCGCGACATCCGTCGGCGGCCGTCGCGAACCTCTGACCGACCGGGCCGTCCTGCGGCGCTTCCTGTTGCGTCCCCTATTTACATTGGGTGTTGTCGTACGGATCCATTGGCAGGCCTTGCATCTGTGGCGAAAGAAGGCGAAATTTTACGGCAAGCCTGCACCTCCGACCGGATTCATCACCCGTTAATTGCATGGACCTCGCTTCCCGTTTCGTACTGAAGACCCTTGAACGGTTTGCCGTAGGACGGCTGACGATGCATCTGCCGAACGGCACGTCGCGCGTCTTCGGCGCCGCCGACGCAAAGCTCAGCGGCGAAATCGAGGTCAAGGACTGGAAGTTCTTCCGTCACGTGCTGCTCGACGGCGATATCGGCTTTGCCGAGGCTTACATGGAAGGCCTTTGCGATTCGCCCGACCTTCCGCGTTTGATCGTCCTGCTTGCCGAGAACGAACGACAACTGGGCAGGGTCGCACGCAACAACGTCCTGCGCAACCTCATGCTGCGGCTACTGCACCGAAAGCATGACAACTCGCGCGACGGCGCCAAGCGCAACATCCACGCCCACTACGATCTCGGCAACAGTTTCTATCGGTTGTGGCTCGATCCGACGATGACCTACTCGTCGGCACTCTATGACGGCGATGCCGCCAAGCCGCTGGAGGCGGCACAAACGGCAAAGTACGAACGCATTCTTTCGCAGCTCGGCGCCAAGCAGGGCGACAACATCCTCGAGATCGGCTGCGGCTGGGGCGGCTTCGCGGAAACCGCAGCACGGCGCGGCATCCGCGTGACCGGCGTCACCATTTCGAAGGAACAGCTCGAGTTTGCGCGCGGGCGGCTGGAGCGCGCCGGCCTCGCCCACCATGTCGACCTGCAGTTCCGCGACTATCGCGACATCCAGGGTCGCTACGACCACATCGTCTCGATCGAGATGGTCGAGGCGGTGGGCGAGCGCTATTGGCCGGATTACTTCGACGCGCTGAAGCGCCATCTGGTGCCCGGCGGCTCGGCGCTGGTGCAGGCGATCGTCATCGCCGACGGCTTCTTCGACAACTACCGCCATCGGCCGGATTTCATACAGACCTACATCTTCCCCGGCGGCATGCTGCTGTCGCAGCAGGGCATCGCCGAGCAGTGCCGGCGCGCCGGGCTCAAGATCGCCGAACTCTACGGTTTCGGATTGGATTATGCGCGGACGCTGGAGACCTGGCTGCATCGCTTCGATTCCGTCTCCGACCAGGTCGCCAAGCTCGGCTTCGACGAGCGCTTTCGCCGGATGTGGCGATATTATCTCGCCTACTGCGCCGCCGGCTTTACGACCCGCCGCACGGACGTATTGCAGGCTCATTTCAAGGCTATATAAGGGACGGCAATCAACGGCCGCCGGCTAAAGGCGCGCCGAACAGGAAGGCTTCCCAGCGTGCACGCGTCCTCCGGTGCCAGCGACTCCGTCGTGGCCCCGAAACTGAGATTCGGCCAACTGGTCGCCTACTCGACCCTGCAGCTGCCGTTGGCCATGGCGGCGCTGCCGGTCGTACTCAATGTCAGCCATTTCTACGGTGAGGTCCTCAAGGTGCCGCTCGGCATCATGGGCGCCATCTTCATCATTGCCCGCGTCGTCGACGCCATCCAGGATCCGGTGATCGGCCTGGTCAGCGACCGCTTCACCCGCCGCGGCACGCGCGGCCGCCTGCAGTTCGTCGGCATGATGCTGCCGTTCCTGATCGGCGGCTTCTACATGCTGTTCGATCCGCCCGACGCAGTGATCGGCAATCCGACGATGATGGCGGTGTGGCTGATGCTGGCCCTGCTGCTCGTCCATCTCGGCTATTCCGGCGTGTCGATCAGCTATCACGCCCACGGCGCGGAGCTGTCGGACGACTACAACGAGCGCACCAAGGTCACGGTCGGCCGCGAGGTCTTCGGCCTCACCGGCATGACGGTGGCGGTCGTGCTGCCCACCATCCTGGTCGCCAAGTTCGGCGAGGAGGCAGGATACGTGGCGCTGGGCGCCCTCTTCCTGCCGATCGCACTGCTGTTCTCGCTGCCGACGCTGCTGCGCGGGCCGCCGTCCGTTCATCCGGCAGTAATCCATGCCGAGCGTGGCATCTTCACGCCGTTCTTCGCGCCGCTGAAGAACCGGCTGTTCCGCCGGCTATTGCTGGTGTTCATCGTCAATGGCGCGGCGCTGGGCGTCGCCGTGACGGTGATGCTGTTCTATATCTCGCACGTCATGAAGGGCTCGACGCTGCAGGCCGGCATGGTGCTGCTCGTCTATTTCATCTCCGGCGCAGCCAGCGTGCCGCTGTGGCTGATGCTGTCGAAGCGGACCAGCAAGGCCACCGCCTGGTTCATCGGTATCATAATGACGGCGTTCTCGATGGGGCTCGCGGTGTTCATCGGACCCGGCGACTTCAACTGGTTCCTTGCCATCTCGGTCATCACCGGGCTCGGCCTCGGCGCCGACTACGGCCTGCCGCCATCGATCCTGGCCGACGTGATCAACGCCAAGGAGGGTGGTGACACCAAGGGCAAGACCGGCACCTATTTCGGGCTGTGGGCGCTGTCGACCAAGCTCGCCACCGCCATTGGTGCCGCGGGCTCGTTGCCGGTTGCCGCCATCCTGGGCTTCAATCCGGCGCGCGGCGAATACAGCACCTTCGCGCTTATCATCGTCTACATCGTGCTGCCGGTGATCATCAAACTGATCGCCGCCCTGCTGATCTGGTTCATCCGCATCGAGGCCGAACGCGGCTCGGTGCGCGACGAGATGCGGGCGTCAGCTAGGCGATAAAGCCGAGCTTCTGCGGCTGGCGCAGGCCAAAGTCGCGCTGCACACCCCACCAGTCGCGCGCCACCGTAGCGAACACGCTGCGGAAATCGACGGTGTGCTTGAGGTCACCGTCCTGCAGGTCGGTGAGCGACGGGTAAACACCGTGCAGGCCGCCCTTGACCTTGCCACCCATGACGAAATGCGGCGCCGCCGCACCGTGATCGGTGCCGCCGCTGGCGTTGGGCCGCACACGCCGGCCGAATTCCGAGTAGGTCATGACCAGCACATCGTTCCACTGGCCTGAGGCCATCAGGTTCTTGCGCAGGAGCGCCAGGTTGCTCGCCAGGATACCGAGCAGACGTTCCTGCGTCGGCGTCTGGTTGGCGTGGGTGTCGAAGCCGCCAAGTGCCACCTTGATGGCGACGACGGGCACGCCGGCCAGAACGAGACGCGTGGCGAGATCGAGCTGGCGGCCGAGGCCGCCCTCCTCGCCGTAGGCGAATGCCAGCTGAGGCGTGTCGCGCAGCTTGTCGCGCAGGCCGGCCGCGGCGGCGTTGACCTCGTGACGCACGGCCAGCAGATGGCGCAGCGCTAGGTTGCCGCCGTCGGCCATGCCCGGCGTGTCCTTCATCGCCTGCGCCTGGCGCAGGAAATTCTCTGCGTCCTGCATGACGATGGTGCGCAGCGACGGCCCGGTGAGTGGCACTGAATTGGTATCGACCACGATGCCGTCGACGCCGGCGCCTTTGGCCAGAACGGCGCCCTGAAAGGTCTGGGCGACCCAGCCTTCGCTCAGGGTCTGGCTCGACGCCGAAGCGGTGTCCCAGATCTCGATGGAGCGGAAATGCGAGCGGTTGGGATAGGGATCGCCGACTCCCTGCAGGATCGCGAGGTCCTTGGCCTTCCGCGACTCCATCAGAGGGGCCAGCTTGTCGTGCAAGCCCACGCGCTCATCGAGCTGAAGCGTGCGTTCGCGCGGCAGGGCAATGCTGCCGCGCAGCTCGCGATAGTGCGGATCGGCGTAGGGAATGACGGTGTTCAGCCCGTCGTTGCCGCCCTTCAGTTCGACCAGGATGAGAGTGCGTGGCGTCATGACCGCCGCCTCACTTCAACTTGTAGGCGGGATCGAGCAGCGCGGCGGCAACCACCGCCCCCGGCGTGCCGCCGGTGTCGACGGCATCGATCGGCGCGCGCGGCAGCAGCGTGTGCGTGAGCGTCGTCGTATCGACGCCAAGCAGGGTTGGCCCCAGCCGCGCCTCGGTGCCAGCATTGCGCAGGCTGCGGCCCTCGACGGGGCGCGGCTCCATCAACTGCTGGGTGTCTTCCATGCCTGCCGCTTGCTGCTGACGGCGGTCGGCACGACGCCCGGTTCCCTCCATCGGCGACACGGTCGTGGCCTCGACGATGCGGCGCAGCAGCTGCTGGCGCTGCAACAGCGTGTAGGCGGTGATCCAGCTTTCACCGCCGCTCCACCCCTTGACGTTGGGCGGATTGAACAGGTTCTGGCCGAGGCCCTGCATCATGCGCGCGAGCTGGGTCTTTTCCGGCACCGGCAGGCCGAGCACATGAACGGTGCCGACGATCAGATCGACCGGCGACTTGATGAGCGCGCCACGGTTGGCGGGATCGCGGAAGGAAGCCGACAGGAACAGCGCGCGCATCAGCGGTTTGATCTGGTAGCCACTGTCGCGGAACGACTCGGCGAGACGCTTGATCTCCACGGTATCCGGCTTCAGCGATACAAACTCGCGCCACAGCTTCTCGACGATGGTCTCGGCGGTGCGCGGATGGCGCAGCAGGATCGCCAGGATGTCCTCGCCGCCGAAGCGGCCTGTCTGGCCGAGAAAACTCTTCTCCGCGCCGTCGTGCTGCGGCTCGCGGAAGACGAAATGGCCGGTGTCGCGCTCGATCGACCAGCCGGTGAAGGCGCGCGCGGCGGCCTTGATGTCGGCCTCGCTGTAATGGCCCTCGCCCAGCGTGAACAGCTCGAGCAGCTCGCGGGCAAAATTCTCATTGGGCTGCCGCGCCACATTGCGCACGCCATCGAGATAGATGAACATCGCCGGATCGCGCGCGACCAATTTCAGCAGCGTCGCGAAATTGCCGAAGGCCTGGGCACGGAAAAGCCCGTTCTGCCAGTAGAGCGACGACGGATAGCGCGTCTTCTGCAGCGATGACGTGAAATGGTTGTGCCAGAACAGCACCATGCGCTCGACCAGCGGCTGGTCGGTGGCCAGCATTTCCTCGATCCACCAGTTGCGCAGCTCGCGCCCCTCTTCCTGCAAGGGCCGCTGGATCTGCAGCGGCTTGCCGTCGACGCCCGCTTTCTGCGCCGCCTCCTGTTGCTGGCGGATTACCGTCGGGCTCGTCGTTCGCCCAGGAGGGACCGGGCGTGGCGGCCTGCGCATGGAACGTGCCGAGCAGTTTGTCGACGGCCGCGGCATAGTCGAGAGACTCGAAGGCACGGATCTCCGCCGGCGTCGGCCCGAAGGTGGTGCACGACAGAAGGTGGCGCGCTTCGCCGAAGCCCATCGATGCGGCAGATGCGCCGCGGCCGAGGCCGCCCGCAGCGAGAGCGGTCGCACCGGCAACGAAAGAGCGTCGACCGAGGCGGATCATGTGCCGCTCTACTGAGGCGGGCGGCCCGGGCCGCCGGGCCCACGCGGGCCGCCGGGACGTCCCCACCAGCCGCCCAGCCGCTCGGCCAGCATCGCTTCGAAGCGCTCGCGCTGGTCGGGCCGGAGCTTGGGTTCGAGCTCGATCATCGCCCGCAGATTTTCCTTCTGCTGCTCGCCGCGCAGTCGCGTGAGCTGGTCGACCAGCGGCTCGAGCTTGGTCAGGTCGGTGTCGGGCTTCTGCAGCTCCGCCGCCAACTGCTCGCGCAGCTTCTGGATCTCGCGCTGGCGCTCGCGGCGGGTATTGCCGTACTTCTCGAAGACCTCGCGCAAGGCAGCGCGCTGGCCGTCGTCGAGCTTGAGTTCCTGCGCCAAAATCTCGAGCGGGCTCGGCCGGTTGCCTTGGCCCGGTGGCCCCGGCGGCCTGTGATCGCCCATCATGGATGGCGCGATCCAGCTCCGGTAGACGAAGCCCGTGAGCACGAAGAGGTTGAGCAGGAGCGACAGCCCCAGCAGCGCCTGCGTCAGCCGCGAGGACATCTCAAGTGCCGTAGGTGAAGAGGTCGCCCAGTTCGGACAACGTGTCGGGGGTGGTCGTGATCAGGTTGCCACGGCGCTCCTGGGCATAGGACTCACCCAGACCGCCGCCCATCATGAAGCCCACGATCGCCAGAACGACGGCCATCGACGCCATCGCCGCCCGCTGCATGCCGAAGCCAATATTGAGCAACGGCGCCAGGAAAGAGCTGAAACCAAGGCGCGGCGCCTGGTGCTCGGCTTCGAAGCCGACCAGAGCCTGGGCACGCACGATCACGCGCGAAGGCGGTGTCGGCAGCGGCTGGCCGAGAATTTCGCTGAGTTCGAAAGCAGCGCTGCGGAGCGCCGGATCAGCCGCCATCGCACGATCGATATTGGCCGCATTGCCCTCGGACAGACGCCCTTCCAGCCACGCGGCCAGATCGGCGTCGGAGACCTTCGGGACCGAGCCGGATACAACTTCCCGGCCTGCGGCAAGGCTGCGCCACAGCTCCTGGTCGGTCGTTTCGCGTCGTTCGGTACTCATGACCGTCTCCTCGTCCAGATTACGTCACAAAGGGGGGACCCATCCCCCATTTATGCTCCATCTACCTTGAAGTGTTCTCGCAGCCGCAACATCGCCTTGTGGTGCGTACTTCGGATTGTTTGGGCATCTACTTTCAGTACGTCTGCAATTTCCGACACATCCTTGTCCTCATCGTACAGCAGCTTGAGGATCAGGGTCTGGCGGGCGGTCAGCAAACCCGGCGGAATCTTGAGCTTTTCGACGTGTTTGTCCTCGAAGGCCAAGGCGGCTTCCGGGACATCGTCGATCGACTCGGTAGCCTGCCGTCGGCGGCGGACATGGTCGATGGCCGCAGATCGGGAAACCACTGCAATCCATGTGGATATTCCCGCCCGGGCCGGATCGTAGGTTTTCAAAAGCCGGCAGTGGTTGGCACAGAGGCGCACGAAGACGTCCTGGGCCGCATCCAGCACGTCGTCCTCGCCTAGACGGTAGGAGGACGACAGCGTGCGGCGCACGACGGCATGGATAAGCGGCGCGGCGGCGGCCACGAACCGGTCCCACGTGCGCTTGTCGCCCGTCTTCAGCGCCTGCAGGTCGATCTGATTGAGCTCGCTCACCGCCCTGCGATCCATTGCCGGCCGGCAGGTTGCCGGGCCGCCATGCAGTGTAAAGGGGTTTGTGGCTAATTGGTGCCCCGCTTAAAGTCGCCCGCCAACGATTGGGGAAAGGGTTCATGAGCGAGTCGCTGACCGGGCAGTTGAAGATCACCAAACAGGCCGTGCGCGGCAAGGGCGTGGTCGTGGCCCAGAACGGCCGGGCGGCCGAGGCCGGTGCCGAGATCCTGCGGGCGGGTGGCAACGCCATCGATGCCGCGGTCGCCACCGGCATGGCCATCGGCGCCATCGAGCCGTGGATGAGTGGCATCGGCGGCATCGGCTTCATGACGATCTGGAGCGCCAAGGACAAGAAGGCCTACACGATCGACTACGGCCCGGTCTCCGCCAAAAAACTCGATCCCAAGAACTACCCGATCACCGGCCCCGGCCCCGCCAACGCCTTCAGCTGGCCCGAAGTGCTCGAGCAGCGCAACGAGGTCGGCTACCACTCGATCGCCGTGCCCGGTATGGTCGCGGGCCTCGGCAAGGCGCTGGAACGCTTCGGCACAATGAAGTGGAAGGACGTCATGCAGCCCGGCGTGAAGCTCGCCGAGCGCGGCATGGAGCTCGACTGGTACATGCAGGTGATGATCGCCAACGGAGCCGCGCTCCTATCGAAATTCCCGGCCTCCAAGACCAACTATCTGTGCGACGACGGCCGCGTGCCGACGCTCGACTGGCAGGCGACCACGCGCTATCTCAAGCTCGGCAATCTCGGCGAAACCTATCGGCGCCTCGCCGAAGGCGGCCCGCGCGAATTCTACGAAGGCAGCCTGGCACGCGACATCGCCGCCGACCTGCAGGCCGGCGGCTCGGCGATCTCGGTCGAGGATCTCAAGGCCTACGAGGCGCGCATCGTCGAGCCGCTGTCGTTCGAGCATCACGGCGTCACCGTGAATGTCGCGGGCGGCCTCACCGCCGGACCGACGCTGCGCCGCACGCTCGAACTGGCGGGCGAACGCACCAAGGGCAAGGGCGCGCCGGGCGCCGACTTCTTCGTCGCCATCGCCGAGGCCATGCACCAGGCCTACGACGAACGGCTGAAGACCATGGGTGACAAGCCGACCAACACCTGCACGACGCATTTCTGCGCCGCGGACTCCGAAGGCAACATGGTGGCGCTGACGCAGACTCTGATGTCGCTGTTCGGTTCCTGCGTCATGCTGCCCAAGACCGGCATCACCATGAACAACGGCATGCTGTGGTTCGACCCCGAGCCCAACAAGCCGAACTCGATCGCGCCGGGCAAGAAGCCTCTCTGCAACATCTGCCCCGTGGTCGTCGTCAAGGACGGCAAGCCGTGGTTCGCGATCGGTGCCTCGGGCGGACGGCGTATCGTGCCGGCGGTGGCACAGCTCTCGCTGATGCTGATCGACCGCGGCCTCGAGGTGGAAGCAGTCTTCCACCAGCCGCGCATCGACGTCTCGGGCGTGGGTCCGATCCGCGTCAACCGCGACCTGCCCGACGCCGTGAAGAAGGCGATCGCGTCGAAGCTGCCGATCACTGAGGTGATGAACCACGTCTCGCCACTCGGCTTCGCCAACCCGTGCTGCATCGTGCGCGATCCCAAGACCGGTGAGCTCACCGGCATGAACGAGGTGATGTCCCCATGGGCCGGCGGCGCGGCGCAGTAGCGGCGGCGCTCGCGCTCCTGCTCGGAGCGCCGGCGTCCGCCCAGCAGCCGGAATACCGGCTGCCGATTCTCGTGCCGCTGACCGGCTTCGTGGCGCTCGAGGGCACCAGCCAGCGCAACGGCGCGCTGCTGGCGGCGCGGCTGATGGGCGATCTCGCCCTCAAGCCCGAAGTGCTCGACACGGCGGCGACGCCGGAGGCGGCCGTCACGGCTTGGACACGCGTGCTGGGCGATGGCCCGGCACCGCCCGCCGTCATCGGCCCGATCCTCGGCACGCAGATGCTGGCGCTGTTGCCGCTCGCCCAGGAACGCGGCGTTCCGCTGCTCACCATCTCCGGCACCGCGCGCCTCAGTGAAATGGGCAACCCGCAATTCTTCCGCTTCTTCCCGAGCGACGGCACGGTGAAGGTGGCGCATGCCCGCTACGTCGTCGAGAAGCTCGACGCCAAGCGGCCGGCGGTGATCTACCAGAGCACCGCCTACGGCCAGTCCGGCCGCGAGCAGCTCGCCAAGACATTCGCCGAACTCAAGACGCCGCCGGTGCTGGAAGAAAGCATCGCCCCTACGGCGAACGACCTCACCCCCGCCCTGCTGCGTGCCAAGGCGGCCAATGCAGACGTGCTGGTGCTGCATCTGCACGCGCCGTCGACCGTGCTGGCGGTCCGCCAGGCGCGCCAGCTGCTGCCCGGCCTGCCGATCGTGGCGGGCTCGGCCATGCACCAGCCGGCGACGGCGGCGCTGCTCGAACCGGCCGAACTCAAGGGCGTCTGCGCCGAAACCGCGGCATCGCCGATCTCGGCCTCGACGCCGCCGATGCGCGATTTCCTCAAGAACTACCGCGAGGCCTATAGCAGCGATCCCGATGCCTACGCCGCCAGCCAATACGACGCCGTGCTGATGCTGGGCCACGTGCTGCGCTCGCTGCGCCGCGCCAGCCAGCCGGTCTCGCCCGCCGCCGTACGCGCTGCCCTGGCACAGGAGGAATATCGCGGCGTCGTCACGGCCTACCGTTCCGACGGCAAGGGCAACATGGCGCACGAGGCGGAGATCGTCTGTTACGACGGCACGAGCCGCGTGCCGGTACTGTCGAGCCGCTACTCGTTTCCGGTGCGCTGACCGGCGGCTTTCCTCACGTCTTCCCCGACACCAGGCTCGCGCCGATGTTGATCATCAGTGCCAGGATGGTGGTGTTGAAGACGAACGAGACGATGCCGTGGACCAGCGTCAACCGGCGCATCGCGGACGACGAGGTGTTCACGTCAGCGGTCTGCGCCGTGCAGCCGATGACGAACCCCGCGCACGCACCAAACGAAAGACCATCGAACATCGGCGCTGGCATTATCACGTTGGCGCTTGTGAGCCATTTCTGGCCTCTGCCCGAGCCTGCTAAGTCATTGGAAATGCTACAGCGCCATGAAGCGAAGCGGTCGGAGTTGGGGGGTGAACTCTGCCAACGTGACAATGCCCCAAAATCATCAAATAGGTCCGGTAGGCGTGCCACCGGGCTATGCCTTTTTCGGCGAGGCATGTCGATTTGCAAGGGCTGGCGCACGGCAATCGCCAGATCAAATGAGTTGCTTTTAGAAACTGAAAAATAGTCTTTTACATTAAGGCTCTGGCGGGCAGCCAGAGGCCTTGCCGCTGGTGTCTTGGAACGGTAAAGACCCCAGTCCGTTTTGTCGCAGCCGCGCGGGGGATAAGCAGCATGGCGACGAAGAAGAAAGCTATTCCACCGGCCGCGCCCGTAAATGGGAAGGCGTCCGGCGCCAAGCTCAATGGCAAGGCCATCGCGGCCCGGGCTACCGGCACGCCGGAGGCGCGGGATACTGCCCGATTGCTGCTGGATATCGAGGCCATCCATTGCCGGCCCGACAACCCGTATATCTTCACCTCGGGGCGGGCGAGCCCGGTCTATATCGACTGCCGCAAGCTGATCTCCTACCCGGAAGCCCGGGCGAAGATCATGAACCACGCCCTGAAAACCATCGCCAAGACGATCGGCTGGAACAAGATCGACGTGGTGGCCGGCGGCGAGACCGCGGGCATCCCGTTCGCTGCCTTCTTGGCGGCACTGGCCAAGAAGCCGATGGTCTATGTCCGCAAGCAGCCCAAGGGCTTTGGCCGCATGGCCCAGATCGAGGGCGACCTGAAGCCCGGCAAGCGCGTCCTGCTGGTCGAGGACCTGGCGACCGATGGCGGCAGCAAGCTGGTCTTCATCGAGGCCCTGAAGAAGGCCGAGGCCAAGGTCACCGACTGTTTCGTGATCTTCCACTACGGCATCTTCCCGCAAAGCATCGAGATGCTGGCGGCCGCCGGCGTGAAGCTGCACGCGCTCGCCACCTGGTGGGATGCGCTGGAAGCGGCGCGCAAGCACAAGTATTTCGACGAGAAAGGCCTGATCGAGACCAGCGCCTTCCTCGAGGCCCCGGAGCAGTGGTCGGCCAACCACGGCGGCCGCCCGCCCGCGCCGAGGCCGATGCTGGGGCGCTGACCACAATCCCTTTGTTGTCTTGCTGAGCCGAGCGACGCATCTTTAGGCGGACATGATCCGCCGTGTCCTCGCCCTCCTCCTTGCCTGCCTCGCCACCGCTCTGGCCCTGGCCGCACCTGCTCGTGCCAAGGACGAACTGGTCATCGGCATGAACCAGTACCCCGGGACCTGGCACCCCTATTTCGATTCGATGCTGGCGCGCTCGCTGATCGAGAACATGACGCTGCGGCCGACCACCGCCTACGACCCCGACTGGAACCTCGCCTGCCTGCTGTGCACGGGCCTGCCGACCATCGAGAACGGCCGCGCCCGTGTCACCGACCTGCCCGACGGCAAGCAGGGCATCGCAGTCGACTGGACGCTGCCGGCCGGCGTCAAATGGGGCGACGGCACGCCGGTGACGACCAAGGACGTCGCCTTCACGATCGAGGCCGGCAAGCACCCGCAATCCGGCGTCGCGGCGGCCGAAAGCTTCCGCCGCATCCTCAAGGTCGACATCAAGGACGAGCGCAACTACACGATCCTCACCGACCGCATCACCTTCGACTACAACGCCGACGGCCTGAAGCTGCTGCCCGCCCATATCGAGCGGCCGATCTTCGAGGCGAGCCCGGTCGAGTATCGCAAGAAGACAAAATACGACTCCGACACGACCAATCCCGGCCTTTATTACGGCCCCTACCGGCCGGTCGAGGTCGTGCCGGGCAGCCGCATCGTGCTCGAGCGCAACGAGCACTGGTACGGCAAGCCGCCCTACTTCAAGCGTATCGTCTTCAAGTTCATCGAGAACAGTGCCGCGCTTGAGGCCAACCTGCTGTCGGGCAACGTCGACTACGTGATCGGCGAGCTCGGCCTCTCGCTCGACCAGGCGCTGGCCTTCGAGAAGCGCCATAAGGACCGCTACAACGTCGTTTACAAGCCGGCGCTGATCTACGAGCACATCGACACCAACCTCGACAATCCGCTGCTGGCCGACGTACGCGTGCGCCGCGCGCTGCTGATGTCGATCGACCGCCAGGCGATCTCCGACAAGCTGTTCGAGGGCAAGCAGCCGGTGGCGCATGGCGAGGTGAGCCCGCTCGACAAGATGTACAGCCCCGGCGTGCGGCAATATCCCTACGATCCGGCCGCTGCGCGCAAGCTGCTCGACGAGGCGGGCTTCGCCGAAATCAAGAACGGCGTGCGGCAGAACACCAAGGGCGAGCGCCTGTCGCTCGAGCTCACCACCACCGCCGGCAACCGCGTGCGCGAGCAGGTGGCGCAGGTGCTGCAGAGCCAGTGGCGCCAGGTTGGCATCGAGTTGCGGCTGAAGGCCGAGCCACCGCGCATCTTCTCCGAGGCGCTGAACCGGCGGAAGTTCACCGGGCTCGCCATGTATGCCTGGGTGACGCGGCCCGAAGGCGTGCCGGTGACGACGCTGCGCTCCGACGCGGTGCCGACTCAAGAGAACAACTGGGCTGGCCAGAACTATCCCGGCTACAAGAGCGCCGACATGGATCGCACGCTCGACGCCATGGAGCGCGCCCTCGACCGCGATAAGCGCCGCGCCCTGTTCGCCGAGTTTCAGCGCATCTATGTCGAGGACCTGCCCGTGCTACCTCTCTACTTCCGCTCCGACGCCTTCGTGCTGCCCAAGGAGCTGAAGGGTGTACGGCCGACCGGTCATCTCAACTCCTCGACGCTGTGGGTCGAGGAATGGCGCTGGGAGCCCTGAGGCATGGCACTGGAGAAGATCGCGCTCGACGGCGGAGTCGTGAGGCTCGAACCGCTGGAAGAGCACCATCGCGAGGCGATCCGCCCGGCGGCGCAGCATCTGGAGATCTTCGCGACGACGACATCGGCCTACGGCGCGCTCTACGACCCCTATATCGACAATGCGCTCAGGCGCAGCGACGGCCAGCACGACCTCGCCTTTGCCGTGTTCCACAAGCCAAGCGGCCGCCATGTCGGCATGACGCGCTATCTCAGCATCGAGGAAGCGCACAGGAAACTCGAGATCGGCTCGACCTGGTATAAGCCCTCGGTATGGGCCGGCAAGGTCAATCCCGAGTGCAAGCTGCTGTTGATGCGTCACGCCTTCGAGACGCTGAAATTCCATCGCGTCGAGTACAAGACCGACGCCCGCAACGCGCGCAGCCGCGCCGCCATCCTCAAGCTCGGCGCCAAGCAGGAAGGCATCCTGGCCAAGCACATGATCATGGCCGGCGGCTACGTCCGCGACTCGGTGATCTTCTCGATCATCGACACCGACTGGCCGGCGGCCAAGGCGGGGCTGGAGAAGAGACTGGCAGCATGACCCGCTACCTTGCCGGCCGCCTGATCGAGACGGTCGTCACGCTGGCGCTGATGAGCCTGGTGGTGTTCGTGCTGATCGGCCTGATGCCGGGTGATCCGGTCGACCTGATGGTGGCGGGCGATCCGCGCATGACCAGTGCCGACGTGGCCCGCTTGCGCGCACTCTATGGCCTCGACCGGCCACTGCTCGAACGCTACGGCACCTGGGCCGTGAGTGCGCTGTCGGGCGATCTCGGCTACTCGCGCTCCTTCGCCCGGCCGGTGCTCGACGTGCTGTGGCCGCGGCTCGGCAACACGCTGCTGCTCGCCGGCATCGCCTTCGTGCTGTCGGCCGCCATCGCCCTGCCACTCGGCATGTGGGCCGCGGCCCGGCCGCGCAGCCGCGCCGACTATGCGATCAACCTTCTCTCCTTTGCCGGCATCTCGGCCCCGCCCTTCTGGCTCGCCCTGCTGCTGATCACGCTGTTTGCCGTGGCGCTGGGCTGGCTGCCGGCCGGCGGCATGGCCGACGTGAGACCCGGCACCTCGTGGCATGCGACCTTGTGGCAGCAGCTCCGCCATCTGGCCCTGCCGGTTATGACTCTGACGCTGGTGCAGATCGGCGGCTACACACGCTTCATGCGCGGCGCCATGATCGAGGCGCTGCGCCAGGACTATGTCCGCACCGCGCGGGCCAAGGGCGCCTCGAACGAGCGCGTGCTGTGGCGTCATGCCTTCGCCAACGCGCTCGCGCCAGTGCTGACCATCCTCGCCCTGTCGTTCGGCGGGCTGGTCTCCGGCGCGCTGATCACCGAAACCATGTTCGCCTGGCCGGGCATGGGCAAGGCGATCTACCAGGGCATTCTGGACAACGACTACAATCTCGCCCTGGTCGGTCTCTTGATCGCGACCTTCGCCACCCTGCTCGGCAATCTTCTGGCCGATCTCTCCTATGCCTGGGTCGACCCGCGTGTGTCGTTGACCGAAGGCACAGCATGAGCTTGGTCAGCCTCAGTCCGGGCCGGCTGACCTGGCAGCGCCTGCTGCGGCATCGCATGGCGCAGGTCTCGCTGGTCTTCCTGATGGTGCTGGTCGTCCTGTCGATCGCCGGGCCGCTGATCGCCGAGTTACGCCACGTCGATCCGACGGCGACCGACCTCTTCCACCGCTACGAATCGCCCTCGGCGGCGCACTGGCTCGGCACCGACGAGCTCGGCCGCGACCTGCTGCAGCGCCTGCTGGCCGGTGGCAGCGTCTCGCTGCTGGTGGGCCTTGCCGGCGCGCTGCTGTCGGCGCTGATCGGCGCGGTAATCGGCGTCATGGCGGGCTATCTCGGCGGCCGGCTCGACACCATCCTGATGCGCCTCACCGACGGCGTGATCGCCCTGCCTCTGCTGCCGCTGCTGATCGTCCTGGCCGCCATCGACCCGCGCAAGCTCGGCATCCCCGACCAGATCGCCCAGTCGGAGACCTTCTCGCTCTACCGTATCGTCATCATCGTGGCGCTGACCGGCTGGACGACGGTGGCGCGGCTCGTGCGGGCCGAGACGCTGTCGCTGAAAGCCCGCGATTTTTCCCGCGCCGCGCGGGCGCTGGGCGCCAACCCCACCCGCATCATGTTCCGCCACATCCTGCCCAACGCAGCGGGCTCGCTGGTCGTCGCCACCACCATGTCGGTGGGCACGCTGATCCTGTTCGAATCGACCCTGTCCTTCCTCGGCCTCGGCATCCAGCCGCCAGCCGCAAGCTGGGGCAACATGCTGACCGGCGCGCAGGAACTGCTGCACGAGGCGCCGATCCTGGCGCTGTGGCCAGGCCTGCTGATCTTTCTCACGGTGATCGCCTTCAATTTCGTCGGCGACGGCCTGCAGGACGCACTCGATCCCCGCAGCGAGAGGCGCTAGGGTCCCCCGAGGGAGTCCTTCACCGGCGTATGACGTACAGTTTCCAGTTCCGCGACGTCTTTGCCGCGTGGGAGTTCCTGCTCGAGGGGCCCGTGCTTACCCTCGAACTCTCCGTCATCACCATGGCCGTGGGCCTGCTGATCGGCCTCGCCGGCGCTGCCGGCCGCGTCTATGGCGGGCCCTGGATCCGCGGCGCCAGAAGGCGCTGCTGCATGCCTACGAGGCCGAGACCTCGATGATCATGGCGATGGCGCCCGAGCTGGTGAACCCCGAGGAGCTGTCGCAGATGCACGGCCCCTACATCCCCGGTCTGTCGTCGATCCCCGGCGTCAACGAGGGCGTCTATCGCCGGCGGCAACTTTCCAGCCGCTCGCCGATCGGCGTCATCGGCGAAGCCGGCACCGCCAGCGCCGAGAAGGGCGAGAAGCTGATTTCCGCCATCTCGGCCGATGTTGCCGAGGCCCCGCTCAACAAACGTCTATGGAGTGAACCGATTTGAGTACCGCCACCAGATCCGACGAATTCTCGGCCATGAGCCGGCTCTCGGCCGACATCGACCTAGACGGCGAGGGCAAGGCCACCGGCTTCGTGCGCGTGCCGCATTCGGTGCACCGCTCGGCTTATGGCTGGATCCCCATTCCCATCGTGCGCATCAAGAACGGTGCCGGCCCCAAGGTGATCATGCAGGCCGGCAACCACGGCGACGAATGGGAAGGCCAGGTGGCGCTGGGCAACCTGATCCGCGCCATCGAGCCCAAGCACATCAAGGGCCGGCTGGTCATCCTGCCCTCGGCCAACTTCCCGGCGGCGATGGCCGGCACGCGGACCTCGCCGATCGACGACGGCAACCTCAACCGCTCCTTCCCCGGCCATCCCGACGGCACCATCACCGAGCAGATCGCCTACTGGATCGAACATGCCCTGCTGCCGGGCAACGACTACAGCTTCGACTTCCATTCCGGCGGCAGCTCGCTCACCTACATCCCGAGTGCCCTGGCGCCGCGCCACTCCGACGCGGCGAAAATGGCCAAAATCATCGACATGCTGAAGGCGTTCGGCGCGCCGGTGAGCTATGTCGCGGTGGCGCCGCAGGGCGGCGGAAAAACCTTCACCTCCGCCGCCTTCCGCCAGGGCGTGCTGTCGATAGGGACCGAGCTGGGCGGTGGCGGATTGCTGACACCGCACTCGCTGGCCGTGGCGGAAGACGGCATGCGCCGCCTGCTCGCCCATATCGGCCTGCTGCACGGCCTGCCGATCCCGCCGCCGACCAAGACTCGCCTGACCGAGATCGGCGGCGACGATTATTACGTCTATGCCTCGGACAGCGGGTTGTTCGAGCCGCTGGTCGATCTCGGCGCCGAGGTGAAGACGGGCCAGCCGGCCGCCAAGATCCATTTCCACCACACGCCGTGGCGCGAACCCGAGGTGCTGACGTTCAAGCGCGGCGGACTGGTGCTGTGCAAGCGCGTGCCCGCACGCTGCGAGCGCGGCGACTGCCTCTTTCACCTGTCGACGGATATGGCGGGTTAGCTTGCTGGGCTATTTCTCCCGACACCCCTGACACGACAGCTTCGACGCCGTGCGCCGGCCGTCGGTGCGCGGGCGCACGATGGAATGGCCGCAGCCCGAGCAGCCGTCGATCTCGAAATGGATCCAGTGGGTGGGATCGCCGCAGCTCTCGCACGGCTGGCCGCGCCGCGAATCCATATGGCCGAAGCCCGGCGCCTGCCATTTCGGGCAGAGATCGACCAGGCGGCGCGCCACGCGGTGGCGCGGATCACCTTCATGCGCAGCGGATTGCGGTGAGCCCGCATGTCGGGGATCACCATCGCCTGGCCGTCGGCCGACAGCCGGGCCAGCCGGTTGACGGCGGCGGTTACGTCCTCGACCGTCGCGAGATCCTTGACCACGGTCAGCCAGTCGTCGTTCTGCATGGCAACGACGCCATACTCGGGGAAGCCCAGTGCCTTGAGCTCGCGTGCCACGCGCTCGTCCTCGCCCGGCTTGAAGAACAGCATTCGCCAGTTGGTGCGGTGCGTGGTCAGCGTCTGGGTGATGCGCACGCCGCGTTTGCGGTCGATGAAGGTCAGGATCTCCATGCCGCCCGGCTTCAGCGGCACCTTGAAGATCGGCCCGTAGCTGCCCTCGCTCGCCAGGCTGCAATCGACGTCCATGGTCTCGAAGGTCATGCGCGCCTTCATGTCGGTGACCTCGACCGGCGAGGCCGGCCGGGCGATCTCGCCGGAGAAGGTGCCGAGCGTGTCGGTATCGACGTTGGGCGCGGCCATGACCCTGGCGCCGAGCACGCGCATGAACGGGGCGGCGATCGCACGCTCCTTGTCGTGAATCGTGGCTAGTCCGATGGTTTGGCCGCCGTAAGGGTGGCGGGCAGCGGTCACGATCGGTGGCCGATCACTCCGCCGCTTGCGGCATGGACTGGCGGGCGAGCTGCTGCTCGACCAGGGTCGCCCAGTACGAGGCACCGATCGGCAGGATCTCGTCGTTAAAGTCGTAGCCAGGGTTGTGGACCATGCAGCTGCCTTCGCCGTCGCCGTTGCCGATCCAGATGTAGCAGCCAGGGCGCTTGAGCAGCATCCAGGCGAAGTCCTCGCTGCCCATGGCGGGTGTCGGGTTGCGGTTGACGTTGTCGACGCCGACCAGCGCGCCGGCGGCGTGGGCCGCGAACTCGGTCTCCTGCACGCTGTTCACCGTCGCGGGATAGCGCCGCTCGTAGCGCCACTTGATCACCTCGGCGCTGAAGCCGGTGGCAA
>CAMDQJ010000081.1 GCA_945905835.1 Asaia bogorensis | reverse complement strand
CCACGATCATGACGTCGGCCGAGCGCGGGCTCGGCATTGGTGCAAAGCCAAAGCGGTCGAGGTCGTAGCGGCTCATCCAGGCATGGATCATCTCGACGCCGCAGCAAGCCAGACCGAAGGTCAGGCCCCACATCGAGCCGGTGCGCGCCCAGGTGATCAGCTTGTCGAGCTGGGCCACGACGAAACCTTTGTCAGCCAACTCGTCGTTCAGCGCGCGCGCCAGCGCCGCCTCGACGGCTGCGCTGGGTTTGGCCGGAGTGATCACTCCCATTCCAAGGCTCCCTTGCGCCATTCGTAGATGAACCCGACGGTCAGCACGCCGAGGAACAGCATCATCGACCAGAAGCCGAAGATGCCGATATCGCCCAGTGCCACCGCCCAGGGGAACAGGAACGCGACCTCGAGGTCGAAGATGATGAAGAGGATGGCGACGAGATAGAAGCGCACGTCGAACTGGCCACGGGCATCGTCGAACGGCGCGAAGCCGCACTCGAACGGCGACAGCTTCTCGGAATTCGGATTCTGGCGGGCGATCAGGTAGGAGCCGCCGAGCATGGCGCAGACGAGGCCAAAAGCCAGGCCGAGGAAGATCAGGATCGGAAGGTATTCCTTCAGAAGAACTTCCATCGCCATCCCCTCGCCCGCGTAGGCCGCCAGCCGATGGGGTGGCGCGAGCGACGGGACTCGAACCCGCGACCTCCGGCGTGACAGGCCGGCGTTCTAACCAACTGAACTACGCCCGCAATAGCCCCAAACGGCGCGCGAGGAATAAAGGACCACCTATGGGGTGTCAAGCTTACCGCACCCGCGAAGGCCGGTGAAAAGCGCGCAAAATCAGTGCTTTCGGCGATGTCGTGGATAACCGTGAAGGAGGCTGGTGGGCGATGACGGGCTCGAACCGCCGACATCTTCCGTGTAAAAGAAGCGCTCTACCAACTGAGCTAATCGCCCGCCGGAATTCTCTAGCATAGGGCAAAAGCGACCGCGCTAGTTGATGGCGTCCTTGAGGGCCTTGCTGGCCTTGAAGCGAGGCACGTTGGCCGCCGGAATCTTGATCTTCTCGCCGGTCTGCGGATTGCGCCCCTCACCCGCCTTGCGCTTGGTCACCTGGAAGGTGCCGAAGCCCACGAGCAGAACCTTTTCCTTCTTCTTCAGCGATTTAGTCACCACCGTGAGAATGGCGTCGACCGCGTTCGTCGCATCGGTCTTGGTAAGATTGGTTGAAGCGGCAACGGCGGCGATCAAATCGTGTTTGTTCACGGGCGACCTCTGCGTATTCGAGCGAATCCAAGTTTAGGGGCGGCCGGAAAAGGGCGCAACGGTGAATACCAGATTTTGTAGGGCGCGGCTTGAAAACCCGCACAGATTGCGCCCACAAGCAAAAAGGCCCCGGTTTTTACCAGGGCCTTTATGGTTGGTTTCGTAGCTGCCGTCAGTGGGCAGTGACGCCCTCGACGGCCGGTTCGGCCGCGGCCGGAGTCTTGGGCATTTCGAGGTCGTTCGGCCATTCGATGGCGACCAGCGGCCGGACCAGTGCGCGGGCCAGCACCTCGTCGACCGTCGAGACCGGAATGATCTCCAGGCCCTTCTTCACGTTGTCGGGAATCTCCGGCAGGTCACGCTCGTTCTCCTTGGGGATCAGCACGGTCTTGAGGCCGCCGCGCAACGCCGCCAACAGCTTCTCCTTGAGGCCGCCGATCGGCATGACCCGGCCCCGCAGGCTGATCTCGCCGGTCATCGCCACTTCCTTGCGCACCGGCACACCGGTCAGCGCCGACACGATCGAGGTGATCATGCCGACACCCGCCGACGGACCGTCCTTGGGCGTCGCGCCTTCCGGCACGTGCACGTGGATGTCGCGCTTCTCGAAGATGTTGTGCTTGATGCCGAACGCCGCCGCGCGCGAGCGCACGTAGGCGTTGGCCGCCTGCACCGACTCCTGCATGACGTCGCCCAGCTTGCCGGTAACGGTGACACGGCCACGGCCGGGCACCAGCACGGCTTCGATCTGCAGCAGTTCGCCGCCGACCTCGGTCCATGCCAGGCCGGTGGTGATGCCAACCAGATCCTCGAGCTCGGCCTCGCCGTAACGGAAGCGGCGGACGCCCGCGTACTTCTCGAGGTTCTTGCGCGTCACCTTAACCTTGAGCGATCCCTTCATCAGGATGTCCTTGACCGCCTTGCGCGCCAGGTTCGCGATCTCGCGCTCGAGATTGCGGACGCCGGCCTCGCGCGTGTAGTAGCGCACGAGATCGCGCACGGCATCGTCATGGATGTCGAGCTCGCCTTCCTTCAGGCCGTTGGCCTCGGTCTGCTTGACGATCAGGTGCTTGCGGGCGATCGCCACCTTCTCGTCCTCGGTGTAGCCCGGCAGACGAATGATCTCCATGCGGTCCATCAGCGGCTGCGCCATGCGCAGCGAGTTGGCCGTGGTGATGAACATCACGTTCGACAGGTCGTAGTCGACTTCGAGATAGTGGTCGTTGAACGAGCTGTTCTGCTCGGGGTCGAGAACCTCGAGCAGCGCCGACGACGGATCGCCGCGGAAATCGGCGCCGAGCTTGTCGATCTCGTCGAGCAGGAACAGAGGGTTCGACGACTTCGCCTTCTTCATGCTCTGGATGACCTTGCCCGGCAGCGAGCCGATATAGGTCCGGCGATGGCCGCGGATCTCGGCTTCGTCGCGCACGCCGCCCAGCGACATACGCACGAAGTTACGGCCGGTCGCGCGAGCGATCGACTTGCCGAGCGAGGTCTTGCCGACGCCCGGAGGACCGACCAGGCAGAGGATCGGGCCCTTCATCTTGTCGACGCGCTGCTGGACCGCAAGATACTCGAGGATGCGTTCCTTGACCTTCTCGAGGCCGTGGTGATCGGCGTTGAGAACGTCTTCGGCGCGCTGCAGGTCCTTGATGATCTTGGTCGGCTTGCGCCACGGAATCGACAGCAGCCATTCGAGGTAGTTGCGCACCACCGTCGCCTCGGCCGACATCGGGCTCATGGTCCGCAGCTTCTTCAGCTCACCATTGGCCTTCTCGCGCGCCTCCTTGCTGAGACGCGTCTTCTTGATCCGCTTCTCCAGTTCGGAGACCTCGTCACGACCGTCCTCGGTCTCGCCAAGCTCCTTCTGGATCGCCTTCATCTGCTCGTTCAGATAGTACTCGCGCTGCGTCTTCTCCATCTGGCGCTTGACGCGGTTCCTGATCTTCTTCTCGACCTGAAGGACGCCGATCTCGCCTTCCATCATGCCGAGGATGCGCTCGAGCCGCTTCGCAACCGAGTCGATCTCGAGAAGCTGCTGCTTGTCGGCGACCTTGAGTGCGAGATGCGCGGAGATGGTGTCGGCCAGCTTGGCCGGCTCGTCGATCTTGTTGATCGAGACCACGACCTCCGGCGGCACCCTCTTGTTCAGCTTCACGTAGTTTTCGAATTCAGACACGACGGTGCGCGCCACGGCCTGGAGCTCGGCCGGGTCGCTGGACGTCTCTTCCATGTCGATGGCGCGCGCCTCGAAGAACTCTGATTTGCCGGTATAGCCCGTGATCTTCACGCGCCGGCCGCCCTCGACCAGCACCTTCACGGTGTCGTCGGGCAGCTTCAGGAGCTGCAGCACGGTGCCGAGCGTGCCGATGGTGTAGATGTCCTCGGGGCCGGGATCATCCTGGCTGGCGTTCTTCTGGGCGATCAGCAGGATTTGCTTGTCGTCCTTCATGACCTCTTCGAGCGCCTTGACGCTTTTCTCACGGCCGACGAAGAGCGGCACGATCATGCCCGGAAACACGACAATGTCGCGCAGCGGCAGGACGGGATAGACGGTTCCTGGAGGGGTCGTCGTGGGCGCGTTCATGAGGAGGCCTCGCTACTTATACTGTTAGAGCCGCCTTGCGCCGCCGTCGCAACGCCCGAAGGCCGTGTGCGACGCACGAACGCATGCGCTCGATTGGTAAAGATTGGCCCGGCTGGGTCTAATTCAAGGCCCGTGTTGGACCGCCAGCGGCAGGCACCGCCGGCGCAGCAAGAACTACGCCGGGGCAGCAGCGATGCTTTCTTTGCGCTCACCGTGCACGTAAAGCGGTTGCGCGCGCCCTTCGATCACTTCACGATTGATCACGACCTCGTCGACGCCATCGAGCGATGGCAGGTCGTACATGGTGTCGAGCAGTACGGTCTCCATGATCGAGCGCAGGCCACGGGCGCCGGTTCGGCGCAGGATCGCCTTCTGGGCCACGGCACGGAGCGCGTCGTCGGAGAACTTGAGTTTCACGCTCTCCATGTCGAACAGGCGCTGGTACTGCTTGAGCAGCGCATTCTTCGGCCGCGTCAGAATCTCGACCAGGGCGGCCTCGTCGAGGTCTTCGAGCGTCGCGACCACTGGCAGGCGGCCGACGAACTCCGGGATCAGGCCGTACTTCAGCAAATCCTCCGGCTCAAGATCGCGCAGGACCTCGCCCGGACGCCGGTCGTCCGGCCCCCGAACCTCGGCGCCGAAGCCGATCGACGTGCCCTGGCGGCGCTGCGAGATCAGCTTGTCGAGGCCCGAGAAGGCGCCGCCGACGATGAACAGAATGTTGGTCGTGTCGACCTGGAGGAATTCCTGCTGCGGATGCTTACGGCCGCCCTGCGGCGGGACGCTGGCAACTGTGCCTTCCATGATCTTGAGCAGCGCCTGCTGGACGCCCTCGCCCGACACGTCGCGCGTGATCGAGGGGTTGTCCGACTTGCGGCTGATCTTGTCGACTTCGTCGATATAGACGATGCCGCGTTGCGCGCGTTCGACGTTGTAGTCGGCCGACTGCAGCAGCTTCAGGATGATGTTCTCGACGTCTTCGCCGACGTAGCCCGCTTCGGTGAGCGTCGTGGCGTCGGCCATGGTGAAGGGCACGTCCAGCATGCGCGCCAGCGTCTGGGCGAGCAGGGTCTTGCCACAGCCCGTCGGGCCGATGAGCATGATGTTCGACTTGGCGATCTCGACGTCGCTTGCCTTGCCGCCGTGGCTCAGCCGCTTGTAGTGATTGTGCACCGCGACTGCCAGGATGCGCTTTGCGTGGTCCTGGCCGATCACGTAGTCGTCGAGGACCTGACGGATCTCCTTGGGCGACGGCACGCCATCCTTGGACTTCACCAGGGTGGTCTTGCTCTCCTCACGGATGATGTCCATGCACAGCTCCACGCATTCATCGCAGATGAACACGGTCGGACCGGCAATGAGCTTTCGCACCTCATGCTGGCTCTTGCCGCAGAAGCTGCAATAGAGGGTATTGCGAGAGTCGCCCCCTGATTTAGCGGCTGGCATGGGTGTTACGCACCTCCACTGGGCGACCCGGCATCGAGGGGTGAAACCGGAACCGCACGAAACAGCATGTTAAACGCGACCCCGATAGGGCCACAACATCTAAATATTGTGTGTCGGCCTGCGAATTCGGAACAACCTGTCGCAGGCAGGGGGCTTTAGGCAGCCGCCTGGAGCGGCGATGTCGGCCGCTTCTGCAGCACTTCATCGATCAGGCCGAACTCCTTGGCCTCCTCCGGGGTGAAGAACTTGTCGCGCTCCATGGCCCGCTCGATGACCTCGATCGTCTTGCCGGTGTGCTCGACGTACATCTGGTTTAGCCTGGCCCGCGTGGCCAAAATCTCGCGGGCGTGGATCTCGATGTCGGTCGCCTGTCCCTGGGCGCCGCCCGAGGGCTGGTGGATCATGACCCGGGCATTGGGCAGCGCGAAGCGCTTGCCCGGCGCGCCGGCCATCAGCAGCAGGGAGCCGGCGGAGGCCGCCTGGCCGTAAACCAGCGTCGAAACCAGCGGGCGGATGTAGTTCATGGTGTCGTAGATCGCCATGCCCGAGGTCACCACGCCACCCGGCGAGTTGATGTAGAACGAGATGTCCTTGGTCGGGTTCTCGGCCTCGAGATAGAGGAGCTGGGCGCAGATCAGGCCGGCGACGTGATCCTCGATCGGGCCGTTCAGGAAGATGATGCGTTCCTTGAGCAGGCGGGACCAGATGTCGTAGCCGCGCTCGCCGCGCGCCGACTGCTCGACGACCATGGGAACGTAGTAGTTGTTGTAGACTTCAAGCGGATCGCGGTCGCGAGTCATCGCGTGCCCCCTAAATGACTGATGTCTAGAAAGTGGCAGCGCCGGTGCCCCGATTCAAGAGCGCCGGCTCTGGATCAATTACCCCGGCTCAAGCGGCAGCGGGCTTGTCAGAGCCTTCCTCTTCGACCTCGCGGGCCGCCTTCAGCAGCTCGTCCGGCGCGACCGACTTCTCCGTCACCTTGGCCAGTTCGAGGATAAAGTCGACGGCCTTCTCCTCGAAGATCGGGGCGCGGAGCTGTTCCTTCAGCTCGGCGTTCTTGCCGTAGAACTCCAGCACCTGACGCTCCTGGCCGGGGTAGCGCATGGCCTCACGCATCACCGCCTGATTCAGCTCCTCGGGTGTGATCTCGATGCTATTCGAGCGCCCGACATCGGCCAGCAGGAGCCCCAGCCGCACGCGACGCTCGGCGATCCCGCGGTAGTCCTTCCGCAGCTTCTCCTCGTCATCCTCGAGCTTCTGGCCGGCCTTCTTGGCCTCCTCGACGCGCTGCCAGATCGCCTGGAACTCGTTCTCGACCAGGCCTTCCGGCACCTCGAACTTGTGGGTGTCGGCAAGCTTGTCGAGGAGCTGGCGCTTAATCAGCGAGCGGCTAATCTGGTTGTAGTCCTGGCCGATACGGTCGGACACCGCCTTGCGCATGGTGTCGAGGTTCTCGAAGTTGTTCTTCTTGGCCAGCTCATCGTCGGCCGGCTTGTCGACGAACTCGAGTACTTCCTTGATTGTGCACTTGAAGTCCGCGTCCTTGCCGGCGAGATCGGCCGCGCCGTACTCGGCGGGGAACGTCACTTTGACCTCGATCGGCTTGCCGACTTCGGCGCCGACGAGCTGGTCCTCGAAGCCCGGGATGAACGAGTTGGATCCCAGCTCGACCGTGTAGTCGGTGGCCGTGCCGCCGGGGAATTCGACGCCATCGACCGAGCCCACGAAGTCGAGCTTCACGGCGTCGCCTTTCTTGGCGGGACGCGGCGGATCGACCGGCTTCTGCTCGCGGTTGGCCTTGGCGATGCGATCCAGCGCCTCGTCGACGTCCTTGTCGGGAACGGTAGCCTTCAGGCGCTCCAGCTCGACGCCGGAGAAGTCGAGCTTGCCGATTTCCGGCAGGACTTCGATCGCCACTTCGAATTCGACGTCCTTGCCCTCGCCCAGTTCCTTGAGATCGACACGTGGCTGCAGCGCGGGCTTGAGGCCGCGGTCCTCGATCGCCTTGGCCGTGCTGGCGTTGACCGCCGCTTCCAGCGCTTCGCCGTACAGCGTCTGGCCGTACTGCTTCTTCAGCAGCGACACCGGCACCTTGCCTGGGCGGAAGCCCGGCATCGAGGCGGTCTGGGAGAGCTCGGCGAGACGCTCGTCGACCTTGGCCGAGAGGTCGCCCGCAGGCACGACGATCTTGAATTGCCGCTTCAGCCCTTCGGCCGACAGTTCCGTGATTTCCATTGTCTCACTTCCACTTCAGTCTGGTGCGGGCGGAGGGACTTGAACCCCCACGCCTTGCGGCACGAGAACCTAAATCTCGCGTGTCTACCAATTCCACCACGCCCGCCCAACGGTTTGCCGATGACTTGGGCCACCGTCAGGCCGCGCCTCCGGGGCCGAATCGCCGGCCTCTTAGCCCGCGCCCGCTCATGGGTCAATCAGCGGTCGCGATTGGCCAGATGCGGCGGCGCGGCGACGACTTCCAGGGCGTGCGGAATATGCCCGATGAGGTCTTCGGCGATCAGTCCTGGGCCGCCGAACTGATAGGCGCATTCGCCATGGAGCCACGCCGCCGCCGCACCCGCCGCGAGCGGCGTCAGGCCCTGGGCCATGAGGCCGGCGACAAGGCCTGCCAGCACATCGCCCGAGCCGGCGGTGGCGAGGGTGGCCGGCGCATGGACATTAATGACCGCCAGACCGTCGGGATCGGCGATCACCGTGTCCGGCCCCTTGAGGAGAATGGTTGCGCCGCTCAGGGCCGCGGCGTGACGTACCCTTTCGACCTTTCCCGCGACGCTGCCGAGATCGGGAAACAAGCGCCGGAACTCGCCTTCGTGCGGGGTCATCAGCACCGGACCGACGATGGCGCCAAACAATGCCTCGGGATCGTTGGCGAACAAGGTGATCGCGTCGGCATCGAGGACGACGGAACGGCCGGTTGCGAGGGCTGCCAGCACTGACTCCCGCGTACGACTCGTCAGGCCCGAGCCCGGTCCGAGCAGGATGGCGTTGCGCCGCTCGTCCTCGAGCAGGCGAGCGAGCGCCGCGCCGCTGTCGACCGGCATGACAAGATTGCCCGGCTCGGCTGCCTGATAGACCGCCATCACATTGCGCGGCGCGGCGATCGTCACCAGCCCTGCCCCGATGCGCCGCGCGGCCAGCGCCGCCAGGCGTGCCGCGCCGGTGGCGCGCGCGCCGCCCAGAATAGTCACATGCCCGCGGGCGTATTTGTGGTCGAACAATCCCTGGCGCGCGAGCCCGTCGCGCCACAGTGGCGGATCGTTGACCCAGAGCCGTGGACCGATGTCCTCGATCACCGCGCGCGGGATGCCGATATCGACGACTTTCAACTCGCCGCAGCGCATCCGGCCCTCGAGCGAATAGTGCCCGGGCTTGGCGCGGAAGAAGGTGACAGTGAGCTCGGCAATCGGCGCGCAGCCCATGATCTCGCCGGTGTCGCCATGCAGGCCGCTCGGCACATCGACGGCAACGACCGACAGCGCCTCGGCGTTGATATGCCCGATGAGCGCTGCGGCGATGCCGCCGATCGGCCGGCTGAGGCCGGCGCCGAACAGGGCATCGACAACGATGGGTTGGCCTTCCAGGAGGTCGAGCGAGAGTTCCTCGACCGACTCGTCCCACAAGCCGGCGGCCCAGGCCGCGTCGCCGCGCAGGGAGTCACGATCGCCCGGCAGGCCGACCCGCACCGACCAGCCTGAGGCGGTGAGATGACGGGCGATGACGAAACCGTCGCCGCCGTTGTTGCCCGGCCCGCATAGCACCACGACCGGCTGCGGCAGAAACCGTTCCTGGACGGCGGCGGCCACGGCGGCACCAGCAGCTTCCATGAGTTCGGTTCCGGACACGCCACCGTCGATGGCAGCGGCGTCCGCCAGGCCCATCTCGGCACAGGTCAGGAGAGCGAGGTCGTCATTGGAGACGAGGCCGCGTGGCGGCGACCGGTCAGGCATCTGGAGCGCAGGAGGAGTGGGCAAGCGATTGGGGCGGCCGACCGGAATTGAACCGGCGACATCCAGAATCACAATCTGGCGCTCTAACCAACTGAGCTACGGCCGCCACCGTTGTCGCTGAAGCGGCGCTTTCCTACGCTCCGGCGCCCGGAGCGTCAAGAAACGGCCCCCCGATGCGCGGACAGTAGCATCAGGAACTCTAAGGCGTCGGCGGCAGCAGCCGGTCGATGGCCTCAATCCACGCCGCCCGCGCCTGGTCGGGCGACAGACCGTGCAGCTCGCGCATGCGGGCCCAGCTCTCGTAATCCGTCAGGGCCTCGAGCGCGATCAGCAGGCTCTTGCTCGCCTGCTCGCCAAGCAAGGCGAGGTCGGGCGCATACATCAATTCCATGCGCTGCCACGTCGCCTCGCGAGCGCGGCGGACGCACGCCGAGAGCTTGGCCGATTCGCCGCGGTTGGCGACCAGCGCCCGCCACAGCGGCAGCCACTCCTCGCAGGTGATGGCCCGCATCTCGACCTGGGTGGTCAGGCGTCAGCGGCGACCGCCGTCGATGTCGCGCGGCGGCGTAGTGCCGAGGGCCTTGCCCAGGGCGAAGTCGGTGGCCGCAACGTGCAGCGAATGCAGGTCGGGGAAGCGCTGGAACACCGAGCGCACCGAATAGCCGGCGCGGTCAGCAATCTGCACCGCCGTCGGCATGTGGGTATGCTCGCGCAGCAGTAGCAGGAAGGCCTCGATGATCAGCTGCCGGGTGCGCTCGCTGCGCAGACGGCGGCCGTCGATGCGGACAGGCTTCGCCACGGGCAAGCTGACGGAACTCGACGGAATGAGATTGTCTGCCGGACGCTGGCCGGCCCTCGTTTCAACGAAAGCATCCATAGGTGGGCTCGCCGGGTGAAAATCGATTGATGAAAAATTGCTAATAAACTGCAGGGACAATACGCCCACCGCCGGTGAATATAATTCGGAGATTTGTAACGATTGCTGCAGAAACAAGTCCCGCAACCGTGTTTCAGCGCCGGAAATGCTTCTCCAGCCGCTCCAGGGCCGCATCCAGGGTGGCGTCGTGCTTGCAGAAGCAGAACCGCGCCAGGTGCCGCGGCGCCTTGCCGATGTCGTCGTAGAAGGCGCTGACCGGCACCGCCGTGACCCCTGCCTCGACCGTGATATGGCGGCAAAAGTCCTCGTCGGTGCCGTTGAAACCGAGCGGCCGGAAGTCGGTGGTGATGAAATAGGTGCCGTGGGTCGGCAGCAGTTCGAAGCCGATATCGGCGAGACCTTTTGCCAGGTGGTCGCGCTTGCGCTGCAGGTCGGCGGCAAGGCCGCGATAGTAGTCGTCCTCCAGCCGCAGCCCGGTCGCCGTCCCCCATTGCAGGTTGGGCGGCGTGGTGAAGGTCATGAACTGGTGTGTCTTGGCGATCGGCTTCAGGAGCTCAGCCGCCGCCGTGAGATAGCCCACCTTCCAGCCGGTAACGCTGAAGGTCTTGCCGGCCGAGCCGATGCGCACGGTGCGCTCGCGCATGCCGGGCAGGGTCATGATCGAGAGATGCTTGCGGTCGTCGAAGATGATGTGCTCGTAGACCTCGTCGCACACGGCATAGGCGTCGTGCTTGAGGCAGAGGTCGGCGATGAATTGCAGCTCCTCGCGGTCGAACACCTTCGAGCACGGATTCATCGGCGTGTTGAACAGGATGAGCTTGGTGCGCTCGCTGAAGGCCGCGGCCAGTTCCTCGCGCGGCAGCCGCCAGGTCGGCGGCTCGAGCCGCACCAGCCTGGGGATGCCCCCTGCCCTGCGCACGATCGGCAGATACGAATCGTAGAGCGGCTCGATCAACACGACTTCGTCGCCCGGCTCGATCAGGCCGAACAGGCAGTCGCCAAGCGCCTCGGTGGCGCCCGAGGTCACCAGCACCTCGGTCTGCCAGTCGACGTCGAGGCCATGGAAGCGCTTGTTGTTGGCTGCCACCGCCTGGCGCAGCTCCGGCAGGCCCATCATTGGTGGGTATTGGTTGTGGCCGTCGACCAGATAATCCGCCGCCGCCCGGCGAACGGCCTCGGGGCCTTTGTCGTCCGGGAAGCCCTGGCCGAGATTGACCGATTGGTGCTGGCGGGCGAGCGCCGACATCACTTCGAATACGGTCGTGCCGAGGGCGGAAATCTGGAGGTTGGCGGACTTCATCGTGTCTCTTTCGTCAGGTTCATTTTTAAGCAAAAATCTGCCCGTAATATGGGCAAATGGCTTATGGATTGATCATCTTTCCCGTCAATAGCCGCCTACCCCACGGGATAAGTATGGCACGGAAACTGCAGCCTAAGGCGCGCACGGCCCGCCCTCGTTTGGTGGCGCCGGTGCATGCGTTCGAGGTGTCCTGGGCAAATGAAGAAAATCGAAGCCATCATCAAGCCTTTCAAACTCGACGAGGTTAAGGACGCCCTCAACCAGATCGGGCTGAAGGGCATCACGGTTCTCGAGGCCAAGGGCTTCGGGCGCCAGAAGGGACACACCGAACTGTACCGCGGCGCGGAGTACGTCGTCGACTTCCTGCCCAAGGTGAAGATCGAGCTCGTGATCGAGGACGAGATGGTCGAAAAGGCCGTCGAGGCGATCCGCAGCTCGGCCCAGACCGGCCGCATCGGCGACGGCAAGATCTTCGTGTCGAAGATAGAGGACGCCGTGCGAATTCGCACTGGCGAGCGCGGCGACGCCGCCGTATGAAAAAAGGCCTTCGGGGTGAAGGCCGTGAACACAAGTAGAGGGACGAGCGACAATGGACGCCAAACAGGTTCTCGCGATGATCAAGGAGAAGGACGTGAAGTTCGTGTCCTTCCGTTTCACCGATCCTCGCGGCAAGTGGCAGCACACGGCCCGCATGGCCTCGGCCACCGATGAAAGCACGTTCGCCGATGGCGTGATGTTCGACGGCTCGTCGATCTCCGGCTGGAAGGCGATCAACGAGTCCGACATGATCCTGATGCCGGACACCTCCACCGCCGTGCTCGATCCGTTCACCGCGCAGACCACGCTGATCATCAACTGCGATGTCGTCGAGCCCTCGACCGGCCAGCTTTACACCCGTTGTCCGCGCTCGACCGCCAAGCGCGCCGAGGCCTACATGAAGTCCTCGGGCATCGGCGACACTGCCGTGTTCGGCCCCGAGCTGGAATTCTTCGTATTCGACGATGTGCGCTTCAAGGTCGAGATGTCCGGCAGTTCGTACAGCGTGACCTCGAGCGAATCGCCGTGGAACAGCAATACCGAGTACGAAGGCGGCAACATGGGCCACCGCCCCGGCGTCAAGGGCGGCTACTTCCCGGTGCAGCCGGTCGATTCGATGAACGACCTGCGCGCCGAGATGATGTCGGTCTGCACCGACATGGGCCTGGTCATGGAAATCCACCATCACGAGGTGGCGCCCAGCCAGAACGAGCTCGGCTTCCGCTTCGACACGCTGGTGAAGACCGCCGACAACGTGCAGAAGTACAAGTACACACTGCACAACGTCGCCCATAGCTACGGCAAGACGCTGACCTTCATGCCGAAGCCGCTCTATGGCGACAACGGCTCGGGCATGCATTGCCACCAGTCGATCTGGAAGGACGGCAAGCCGCTGTTCGCCGGTTCGGGTTATGCCGACCTCTCCGAGACGGCGCTCTACTACATCGGCGGCATCATCAAGCACGCCAAGGCGCTGAACGCCTTCTGCAACGCCAGCACCAACTCCTACAAGCGCGTCATCCCGGGCTTCGAGGCGCCGGTGCTGCTGGCCTATTCCTCGCGCAACCGCTCGGCCTCGTGCCGCATCCCCTACGTCGCCTCGCCGAAGGGCAAGCGCGTCGAGGTTCGTTTCCCCGACCCGTCGGCCAATCCCTACCTCGCCTTCTCGGCGATGTTGATGGCCGGCCTCGACGGCATCCAGAACAAGATCCATCCCGGCGATCCGATGGACAAGAACCTCTACGACCTGCCGCCGGAGGAACTCTCCAAGGTTCCGACCGTTGCCGGCTCGCTGCGCGAGGCGCTGAACTGCCTCGACGTCGACCGCAGCTTCCTGACGAAGGGCGGCGTGTTCACCGACGACCAGATCGACGCCTACATGGAGCTCAAGTGGGAAGAGGTCTACAACTGGGAACACCAGCCGGCGCCGATCGAGTATAAGATGTACTACTCGATCTGATCGAGCTCACTTTTTCGAACGACGGAAGGGCCTGCGAAAGCGGGCCCTTCTTCTTTGGGGAACCGCGTGCAAGTCTCCGTCGAATGATTGCAAGGGACGAGACGCGATGAGCTGGATGGACGAGGCGATGAAGGAGCTGCAGTCCTGGATCGGGCGCGTGCGCACCGTCGAGGACGATATCGGGTTGATGGCCGTGTGCCGCGCCGCCGGCGCCTTCGACATGGATCCCGACAGCTTCAAGCGCGGCAGCGAACTGCCGCCGCATTGGTTCGGCATCTTCTTCACCGAGACCGTCCGCCAAAGCGACATTGGCTCCGACGGGCATCCCAACAAGGGCATCGTGCTGCCGCCCATTCCCATGCCGCGGCGCATGGGTGCTGGCCGGCGCGTGAAAGTCATGGGCAATCTGCGCGCGGGCGAGCCGGCGCTCAAGAAGGCCGAGGTTGCCAACATCGTCCCCAAGAGCGGCCGGTCGGGCGACATCTTCGTGCTCACCATGCGCCACACGATCGAGCAGCACGGCAAGGTGCTGGCGGTCGACGATTTCGACGCGATCTACCGCCCCGCCGTGCCGCCCGGACAGAAGACCACGGCCACGGTGGCGACCCCGGCGCGCACCGACCAGGCCTGGAGCGACAAGACCAGCCTCACCAACGCGCTCAACTTCCGTTATTCCGCCATCACCTGGAATGCCCATCGCATCCACTACGACGGCGACTACACGCGCAGCGAAGAAGGCTATCCCGCACTGGTGTCGAATGGCGGCCTGTCGATGCATCTCATGGTCGATGCCGCGCTCCGCCATGCCACGGGAAAGCTCACCGGCTACACCGCCCGCCTCGTCCACCCGCTGTGGGTTGGCGAGCTGATCGACGTGCGCGGCGAGGAGCAGAAGGACGGCAAGCTCAGGATCTGGGCCGCCGACAAGAACGGCACGCTGTGCGGCGAGATGGACCTGGAGTTCGCGTCTTGAGCGGCCCGCTATCGGGCGTCCGCGTCGTCGACCTGACGACGGTCGTCGTCGGGCCGATCTGCACCCGCACGCTCGCCGACTATGGCGCCGAAGTGATCAAGGTCGAGGCACCGGGCGGCGATCTCTTACGCACCATGGCCGAGGGCCATCGCACGCCCGGCATGTCGGGCAAGTTCATCAACTTCAACCGCAACAAACGTTCGATCGTCCTCGATCTCAAGAAACCGGACGGCCACGCCGCCCTGCTCCGCCTGATCCAGCGCGCCGACGTTTTCGTAAGCAACGTGCGGCCCGAGGCGCTGGCGCGCGCCGGGCTCGACCATGCGAGCCTGGCCAAGCTCAATGCGAAGCTGATCCACTGCTCGATCCTGGCCTTCGGCCGCGGCGGTCGTTACTACAACCGTCCCGCCTACGATCCCATCGTGCAAAGCCTGTCCGGCGTCGCCGGCACGCTGGCCCGCGCCACCGGCGAGCCGCGTTTCGTGCCGATGGTGATGAGTGATCACACCAGCGGGCTCATTGCAGCCCAATGCATCGGCTTTGCCCTCTATCGCCGCGAGAAGACCGGCAAGGGCGAGGCGATCGACGTGCCGATGCTGGAGAACATGGCGTCGTTCGTGAGCAGCGAGCACCTTGGTGCGGCCACCTTCGAGCCGCCGGTGGGACCGACCGGCGATGGCCGGCTGCTCAGCCCCAACTACCGGCCGCTGCCGACCAAGGACGGCTACATCACCGTCCGCCCCAACACCAACGCCCAGGCGCTCGCCTTCTTCGACGCCATCGGGCGCCCTGAGCTCAAGACCGACCCACGCTTCAACAGCGCCGCCGCGCGCACGAGGAATGCCGCCGCCTACTTCGTGGTGCAGAAGGAAGGCCTTCCCCAGAAGACGACGGACGAGTGGGTCGAGCTGTTCGACAAGCTCGACGTGCCGGTCGCCCGCTACAATTCCATCGACGATCTGCTGACCGACCCGCATCTCGACGATGTCGGCTTCTTCCGGATGGAGGAGCATCCTAGCGAAGGCCGCATCCGGCGCACCAAGCTCGCCAACAGCTTCTCCGGCGGCGCCCGGGAGAACGAAACCCACGCCCCGCGAACCGGCGAGCACACGCGCGAGATTCTGGGCGAGACCGGATACAGCGAGGCGGAGATCGACGCCCTTCTCGCGTCAGGCGGCGCCAAGGCAGCCTAGAACGGCCGGTCGCCCTCGATCAGCACGCGCTGCATGATGCGCTTCTCGCCCATCGGGTAGTCGACGTCGACGCGGTGCATGGTGGCGCGATTGTCCCAGATGACGATGTCGCCGACCGCCCATCTGTGCGCCATGTGGAATTGCGGCCGGCGGACATGTGCGGTCAACTCGTCGAGCAGCGTATCGCTCTCGGCGCGCTCGAGGCCAACAATGCGGTCGAGGCGGTTGAAGTTGAGATAGAGCGCCTTCTTGCCGTTGTCGGGATGCGTGCGCACCAGCGGGTGCTCGACGTCGGGCGTCTCGGCTATTTCCTGCGCCGTGCGCTGCGAGGGCCGGTTGCGGGCGCGCGGCGTGTCGTAGGCGTGGATGGCACGCATGCCGTCGATGCGCTTTTTCATCGCCTCCGGCAGCGCGTCGTAGGCCGCGCGCATGTTGCAGAACCAGGTGTTGCCGCCGTGGCTGGGGATCTCGATGCTGTGCAGAAGCGTCGCCTTGGCAGGCGTCGCGAAATACGAATCGTCGGTGTGCCAGTCCTCGGAGCGCAGGGCCGTCTTGTCGGTGGTGCCGTCGGCCATCAACGTGCTCACCATCACCGACACTTCTGGCACCGTGCCGACGCGCTTGTAGCGCAGCAGCTGCTCGCGCGGCTTGCCGAAGGCCGCCGCCACGTCGCGCGTCTGCTCCGGCGTCATCGGCGCGCCGGGAATTTCCAGCAGCAGGTGATCTCCCAGCGCCTTCTTGAGCTGGGCGGCGACCTCGGGTTTCGCCGCCTCGGTGCGGTCGAGCCCCTCGATGCGTGCGCCGAGCGCGCCGTCGATTGGAGTGACCTTCAACATGCCCATCGCGACCTCCGGATATTTGCGCCGTCGAGTCTAGCGCGCGAACAGGCCGGAAACCAAGTCGGCAACGCGGCGGCGCAACCGCTGTACGAGTTCCGCCGCCCGCTGCCAGGCCGGCATCGACCGGACGAAGGCGTAGATGCGGTCGCGCCAGGCGAAGAACCTCGTGTCGGCCCAGGCGAACCACGGCAGGGTCACCAGCGTCGGCCGCACGATGCGATAGAGGCGCGCTACGATCGCCGTGCCGATAACCTTGCCGGAGGCTACGGCCAGGAAGGCAAATACGACCTGCCCGTGCGCGGCGAACCACACGGCCGCGAGCTTCACCGGCAGCAGCAACAGGGACGGTGCGACGAACGCCAGTAGCGCCGCAAACGGCGGCAGCGTGACCAGCCAGGCCTCGAGCCTGGCGATCGGCGTCCAGCGCGCCAGCCACGCCGTGGCGACGTTGAGGTAACGGATCAGCGTCTGTTCGATGAAGATGATGGCCGCGGCGAAGGGGACCAGCAGCAGCTCGAGGGCGTGTTTGAGGTGGCGGTTCATGGTTCGGTCGATTAAACCCCGGATATTGGCTTTTCGGTGATGATCATGTTGAGACGCCGTACCGTTGCACAATTGATGGCCACCGCCGCGCTGGCGCCGCTTTCGGCCGCCGCGCAAGGCACGCCCCCGCTGTCGCGCATCGCCTTTGGCTCCTGCGCCAACCAGCGGGCGCCCCAGCCCATCTGGGACGCCATCCTGGCCTATCGGCCCCAGCTGTTCATCTTCACCGGCGATAACGTCTACGGCGATATCGACGCGGCCAACATCGAGGGCCTTAGGCAAGCCTACGAAAAGGCGGGCCAGATCGAGGGCTACGCCAAGCTGCGCCGCTCGGTGCGCCATCTCGCGACCTGGGACGACCACGATTACGGCAAGAACGACGCCGGCGCCGAGCTTGCCTTCAAGGACGCCGCCAAGGAAGAGTTCCTGAAATTCTGGAACGTGCCTGCCGACGACGCGCGGCGGTCACGCGGCGGCATCTACGATTCGCGCATCATCGGTCCCCCGGGCATGCGCGTGCAGGTGATCCTGCTCGATCTGCGCTGGTTCCGCTCGCCGCTGAAGCAAGCGGCGCAGCGGCCGCAGGGCAAGGGCCCCTACACGCCCGATCCCGATCCGGCCAAGACGCTGCTGGGCGAGATACAATGGTCATGGCTGGCGCAGGAACTGCGCAAGCCGGCCGAAGTCCGCCTGCTCGTGACGTCGCTACAGGTCCTGTCGAACGGCCATAACTGGGAGTGCTGGGAGAATCTTCCGACCGAGCGCCAGAAGCTGTTCGACACGATCCGTCAAGCGAAGGCCAACGGTGTCGTATTGCTCTCCGGCGACCGCCATTTTGGGGCGCTTTATCGCGAGCAGCCGGCCGGCCTCTATCCGCTGACCGAGATCACGGCCAGCGGCCTCAACATCGCCTACTGGGCAGTGAACGAGCCCGCTACCAATCGTCTCGGCGGCGTCTACCCCGTGGCGAATTTCGGCGTGGTCGAGATCGACTGGTGGGAACGCACCATCGGCCTCGCGCTGCGCGACGAAGGCGGCACGGTCCGGCGCAGCACCACGATCAAGGCGGACGATCTCGTTTTCGCCACCTGATTGCCCTTATTGAGTCAGGGGATGCGGCCGGCGGCGCAGGCGTAGCTCAACACAGGTTCCCCTGTTTGTTGAGGTCACATGACGCCTTTGAAGGCACTCGCATTCGTTTCCGTTTTCTCCCTCGGTATCGCCGCCCAGCCGGCCTTTGCCGTGAATGGCGATACCGCTTCCGGCGCCCGCAACGCACCGGGCCAGACGGTCGACCCCGCCCAGGCCTCGCCGAGGCCCCAGCTCACTCCCGAGGAACGCAAGGCCAAGCGCAAGCATCGTCGCATGATGAAGCGCCAGCGCCAGCAGGAGCGTCAGTTTTCCGCACCGCCGGCGCAGCAGCCGGACCGACTCTAGGGAATCGTGGGGGCGCTCGCGGACGAAACCCACCCTGTCTCACACGAGCGCAGTCTACGAGCGGGCCGCCCGGCAACGGGCGGCCCGTCCGCGTTCTGACCTTGATACGGGTCGCTCGAGGGCTATTACGCCGTCTTGACGAGCTCCGCGATGGCCGCGCCGACGGTCTTTGTATCGCCGTTGCCGCCCAGATCCTTGGTCCGCGGGCCACCCTCGACCAGCGACGCCGCGATCGCCCGCTCGATGGCTTCGGCCGCCTCGGTGTAGCCGAGATGGCGCACCATCATGGCGCCCGACCAGATCTGGCCAATCGGATTGGCGATGCCCTTGCCGGCGATGTCCGGCGCCGAGCCGTGCACCGGCTCGAACATCGAGGGGAACTTGCGCTC
>CAMDQJ010000080.1 GCA_945905835.1 Asaia bogorensis | reverse complement strand
CGCTCCTTGGAGAACATGCAAAGGGCGCGGATCTTGCCGGCGCGCACGTTGGTCATGACGCCGATCGGCGCATCGATCAGCATCTGGATGTTGCCGGCGATCAGGTCGGCCAGGGCCGGCGCGGTGCCCTTGTAGGGCACGTGCTCCATCTGGATGCCGGTCACCTGCTTCATCAATTCGCTGGTGAGATGCGCAGCCGCACCCACGCCCGAGGAACCGAACGAGATCTTGCCGGGATTTTTCCTGGCGTAGTCGATCAGCTCGCCGACGTTTTTGGCCGGCAGCGCATTGGTGACCGTCAGGATGAGCGGCGCAATGCCGACCAGGGACACCGCCTCGAAGCTCTTCTCGGGATCGAACGGCAGCTTGTCGGCATAGAGCGTCTTGTTGGCTGCGTGTGCGGCGATGACGGTGAGGAACGTGTGACCGTCGGGGGCTGCCTTGGCAACGATCTCGGCGCCGATCAGCGAATTGGCCCCGGGCTTGTTGTCGATGACGAAGCTCTGGCCGAGGTTGATCTTCTCCAGCGTGAGTCGCGTCGCCGAATCGGTGAGCCCGCCCGCCGTGTAGGGCACGACCCAGCGGATCGGCTTGGACGGCCAGGCTTGCGCGCGCGAAGCACCCGGCGCGAGCGCCAGGGCCGCGCCTGTCGCCAGAACGCCACGACGGTTGATGTTGCTCATCTCGTCCTCCCACGTGAGGCTGCGATCCTAATCCAGATCGAGGCCGTTCATGCCGGCATTCTTGCGCGCTTTCTTGGCGAGTTCGGTCAGGATCTTGCCAGCCTGGTAGGGATCGAGGACCGGCTTGGCCTCCGGGCCCTTGTGCCAGCCCTCGGCCACGGCGAACTGGCCGTTGCCCGCCTGGAAGACGCGGCCGGTGATCTCGCGGCTCTGCTCGCTCACCAGCCAGGTCGCGACCGGCGCGATCCAGCGCGGGCTGCGTGTCTCCTTGTCCTCGTCGGTGTACGTGCGCAGGTCTTCGGTCATGCGCGTGAAGGCCGACGGCGAGATCGAGTTCACCGTGACGCCATAGCGCGCCAGCTCGCGCGCGGCGATGACGGTGAACGAGGCGATGCCGGCCTTGGCCGCACCGTAGTTGGTCTGGCCGATATTGCCGTAGATGCCCGAGACCGACGTCGTGGTGACGATGCGGGCATCGACCGGCGCGCCCGTGGCCTTGGCCTGGTCGCGCCAGTAGGCGGCGGCATGGCGGGCCGGCGCGAAGGTGCCCTTGAGGTGGACCTTGATGACGGCGTCCCACTCGTTCTCAGTCATGTTGACCAGCATGCGGTCGCGCAGGATACCGGCGTTCAGCACCACGGCGTCGAGCTTGCCGAAAGCCGAGACCGCCTGGTCGATCATGCGCTTGGCGCCATCCCAGTCGGAGACGTCATCGCCATTGGCCACGGCGTCACCGCCCTTGGCCTTGATCTCGTTCACGACCTGCTGGGCGGCCGAGATATCCTGGCCGGCGCCGGCGCGGTCGCCGCCCAGGTCGTTGACCACGACCTTGGCGCCGTGCTCGGCCAGCATCAGGCAATGCTCGCGGCCGACGCCGCGCGCGCCGCCGGTGACGATCGCCACCCGTCCCTCGCACAATCTCGCCATCGTTCACTCCCCCTTCGTTGTTTCCTGGGTTAGTCTAGCCCAACCACCCAGGAGGATCGCCATGGACACCCTGCCGCTCGTCGCCCCCGAACAGGTCGGCCTTTCCGCTCCGCGGCTCGCCCGAATCACGAGCTGGATGAAGGGCTGGGTCGACAGCGGCAAGCTGCCCGGCATGACGGTCGCCATCCTGCGGCGCGGCGAGATCGCCTATGCCGAGACCGTCGGCAAGGCCGATGTGGCGCGCAACAGGCCGATGCGGCCCGACACCATCGTGCGCATCTACTCCATGTCCAAGCCGCTCACCTCGGTGGCGATCATGATGCTCTACGAGGAGGGCCGCTTTCAGCTCGACGACCCGATCTCGAGGTTCATCCCGGCTTTCAAGAACTCGCGCGTCTTCGTCAGCGGCAGCCGCGGCAAGATGGAAACCGTCCCGGCCGAGCGCGAGATCAATTTCCGCGACCTTCTCAGCCATACCTCCGGCCTCACCTACGGCATGATGGAGAGCAACCCGGTCGACGCGATGTACCGGGCAAAGGGCGTCGATTTCGGCACCGCCGACACCAGCCTCGAGCAAGTGGTGGGCGAGCTCGCGACCATTCCGCTGATCGCCCAGCCGGGCAAGGCGTGGAACTACTCGGTCTCGACCGACGTGCTGGGCTGTCTCGTGCAGGTCATCTCCGGCCAGCCGTTCGACGTCTACTTGCGCGAGAAGGTCATCAAGCCACTTGGCATGAGCGACACCGACTTCTTCGTGCCGAAGGAAAAGCACGACCGCCTCGCCGCCAACTACGGCCCCGGCAAGAACGGCGGACTCGACCTGATCGACGATCCGCAAAAGAGCCGCTACCTCAGCCCGCGCAACGTCTACTCGGGCGGCGGCGGCCTGGTCGGCACCGCATCGGACTATCTGCGCTTCTGCAAGTTCATGCTGAACAAAGGCGAGCTCGATGGCGTACGTCTGCTCGGCCGCAAGACGGTCGAGCTCATGACCACGAACCATCTGAAGGGCGACATGGGCGACATGGGTACGCCGCGCTTTTCGGAATCGACCTACCTCGGCACCGGCTTTGGCCTGGGCTTCTCTGTCACCCTCGATCCCGCCAAGGCCCAGATCCTGGGCACGCCGGGCGAATACGCCTGGGGCGGCGCCGCCTCGACGGCGTTCTGGTGCGACCCCCGGGAGGAGATGGCGGTCGTGCTGCTGACCCAGCTCATGCCGTCCTCGACCTACCCGATCCGCCGCGAGCTGCGCGTGCTGTCCTATCAGGCGATCGTGGATTGACCATGCGCAACACCGGCCCGATCGCCGTCAGGAAGCTCCATCCGCTGTTCGGCGCGGAGGTTTCCGGCATCGACATCACCCGGCCGCTCTCGGCGCGCGAGTTCGGGCCGATCCGCGCGGCCTTCGAGGAACACTCGGTGCTGCTGTTCCGCGACCAGCCGATGGATGACGACAAGCAGGTCCAGTTCAGCGAGAACTTCGGACCGCTCGAAACGACGGGCGCCTCCAATCCCGCCGCCGGCACCAAGTTCCAGCGCCAGTCGAACCTCGACATCATGACCGGCGAGCCGATCCCGCCGGACGACATGCGCATGATCTACCAGAAGGCCAATTACTTCTGGCACTCCGACTCCTCGTTCAAGCGCATCCCCTCGCTGTGCTCGGTGCTGACCGCCCGCCTCTGCCCGGCCGAAGGCGGCAACACCGAATTTCTGTCCATGCGCGCGGCGTGGAAGGCCCTGCCGCCGGCTCTGCAGGCGACGATCTCGACGCTGGTCGCCGAGCACTCGCTGCAGTACTCGCGCGACCGCGTGCAGAAGGGAATCCTGAGCGCCAAGGCGGTCGCCGAACTGCCGCCGGTCAAGCAGCGGCTGTTCCAGGACAATCCGGTGAACGGCCGCCGCGCCCTCTATATCGGCGCCCATGCCGGCTTCATCCGCGATTGGCCCAAGCCGATCGGCGAGGCGATCCTGTTCGAGCTGACCCAGCGCGCCGACCAGCCCGAGCATCGCCTGTCGCACGCCTGGCGCGAGGGCGACGTCATCGTCTGGGACAACCGCGCCGTCCTGCACCGCGCCACGCACTACGACGCGGTCAAGTACAAGCGCTTCATGCAGCGCACCACCATCGGCGGCGACACACCGACGGTTCCGCAGTAGGCGATGGCGGACGCATCAGCGTCGACGCCCCCGCCCGCGGCTTTGCCCCCCGAGGCACCTGATGGCATGCCACCCGGCCTGCCGCGCTTCCTGGCCGTGGCGACCATCACCATCGGCCTCACCATGTCGGTGCTCGCCAACTCGATGACCAATCTGGCGCTGCCCTACATCGCCCACGACCTTCACATCAGCGCCGAAAGTTCGATCTGGATCGTCAATGCCAGCCAGATCACCCTCATGGTCTTCCTGCTGCCGGTGGCCGCACTGGCCGATATCGTGGGCTACCGCCAGGTCTACCGCTTCGGCCTCGCCCTGTTCTGCGTCGCTTCGCTCGGCTGCGTTCTGGCGCCGACGCTGCCCTGGCTGATCGCGGCGCGCGCCGTGCAGGGCCTGGGCGGTGCCGCCATCATGGCGATCCAGCCGGCACTGGTGCGCTCAATCTATCCCCGCGCCATGCTCGGTCGCGGGCTCGGCTTCAACACCACCGTCGTCGCCACCTCGCTCGCCTCCGGTCCCAGCGTCGGCGCTGCTTTGCTCAGCATTTCGTCGTGGCCGGTGCTGTTCGCCATCTACATTCCGCTCGGCATCATTTCCTTCATCCTGGCCGAGCGCTACCTGCCGCATACCACGCATGTCCGCCGGCCGTTCGACGTCTTGTCGGCGGCGATGTCGGGCATCACCTTCGGCCTGCTGATTTTCGGCATCGACGGCATGGCGCACGGCCACGCCTGGTGGGTGATCGTGGCGGAACTCGGCACCGCCGCCCTGCTCGGCACCCTGTTCGTGCGCCGCCAGACCCAGCTCGCCGACCCGATGATGCCGGTAGAAATCTTCCGCCGGCCGATCTTCGCGCTCTCGATCTCGGCCGCGAGCTGCACCTTCACCGCCCAGGGCCTGGCCTTCGTCAGCCTGCCGTTCTTCTTTCACACCGTGCTCGGCCGCAGCGCCACCGACACCGGCATCCTGCTCACCGCCTGGCCGCTGGCGCTGGCCGGCATGGCGCCGATCGCCGGCCGCCTCGCCGACCGTCATCACGCCGGCTTTTTAGGCGCAATCGGCCTCACCAGCATGACGGCCGGCCTGGTGCTGACGGCGCTGCTGCCGCCGGACCCGTCCAGCGCCAACATCATGTGGCGGCTGGTGCTGTGCGGCGCGGGCTTCGGCATCTTTGCAGCACCCAACAACCGCCTGATGATGAACGCGGTGCCGCGCGAGAGGAGCGGCAGCGCCGGCGGTATCATCGCCTCGGCGCGCACGCTGGGACAGACCATGGGGGCGGCCCTGGTGGCGCTGATTTTCGGCCTGTTCGATTTCTCCGGCGGCGGGGCCGCCGAAGCGTCGCGCGCCGCGCTGTGGCTCGCCGCCGGCTTTGCCGCCGTGGCGCTGGTCGTCGGCAGCTTCAGGATGAAGCTGCAGCGCTAGGCGATTTTCTCACTTTCTCACCACACCCCCACTCAAATTTTGCGTCACCTGAATCGTCTAAGGCGCGGCGCTGTGCATCTGATGAAACAAAGTCGGCGCCATGCCGAAGCGCCGCTCGAAGGCCGCGCCCAACCGCGCCGGCGACCGCAGCCCCACTTTCGCGGCGATGGTCTTGAGCGGCAGGCCGCCTCGAGTCGCAGCGTCTCGACAAAATGCGCCGGCGTCTTGCCGGTGGCCCGCGCCCTCCTCGGCAAGGGCCTCGGTGAACTTGCGATAGAAGCTGCGTTCCGACTGTCCGGCGCGGCGCGCGAGCTCGGGCACGTCGAGCGGCCGCTCGAGATGGGCCTGCATCCAGTCGACCAGGCCGGCGAACGGCGAATCGGCTTCGGCCTGCGCGCCGAGCAGCGGGCTGAACTGCGACTGGTAGCCCGGCCGGCGGGCGTAGAGCACGAAATGGCGGGCGATGTTGTTGGCAATCGCCGCGCCGAGATCGGCCTCGACCATGGCCAGCGCCATGTCGATGCCGGTGGTGACGCCGGCCGAGGTCCAGACATTGCCGTCGACGACATAGAGCGATTCAGGATCGACCGATACAGCGGGATAGCCGCGCGCCAGCCGCTCGCAGCTCGACCAGTGCGTCGCCACGCGCCGCCCGTCGAGCAGGCCGTAGGCCGCCAGCACCAGGGCGCCCGAGCATACCGAGCCGTAGCGTTGCGCGCGCGGCGCCACCCGGCGCGCCCAGCGCCGCACGTCGTCGCGCGCGATCACGCTGCGCAGTCCGCGAGCCACCAGCGATCAGCAGCGTGTCGATCTTTCCGGGTGCGACGCCGGCGAGGGCGCGCGTCGCCAGCGCCACGCCGCAGTTCGATTCGGTGGCGCCGCCGTCGGGCGAGAGGATCTGCACGTCGTAGGCCGGACGGGCGAGCCCTTCGTTGGCGGCGCCGAACACGGCCGCCGGCCCGCTGGCGTCAAGGAGCTGGAAGCCGTCGTAGACGAGGAGCGCGATGCGATGCGGAGAGGCCATTGGCAAAAAATAGACGATGCTTGTCATTTCTGCCAGCGTCTCGGCAACCTAGTCTGCGGACAAAGAAGGAGACACCCATGGTCGCCCCGCTTGCGATCGGCATCCTGATCTATCCCAACGTCACCCAGCTCGACGCCACCGGCCCGGCGCAGGTGCTGGCGCGCGTGCCCGGCGCCACGCTGCACATGATCTGGAAGACGCGCGATCCCATCCCGACCGACGCCGGCTTCTCGATCGTGCCCAACACGACTTTCGCCGACTGCCCGAAGCTCGATGTCATCTGCGTGCCGGGCGGCGGCGGCCAGGTGGCGCTGATGACCGATCCCGAAACGCTCGACTTCCTGCGCAAGCAGGCCGCGACCGCGCGCTACGTCACCTCGGTATGTACCGGCTCGCTGGTGTTGGGCGCGGCGGGCCTGCTGAAGGGCTACCGGTCGGCCTGCCACTGGGCATGGCGCGACATGCTCACCGATTTCGGCGCCATTCCGGTCGCCGAGCGCGTGGTGCGCGACCGCAACCGCATCTCCGGTGGCGGCGTCACGGCGGGCATCGATTTTGGCCTTACGGTTGCCGCGGAACTGGCGGGCGAGGAAGTCGCCAAGTCGATCCAGCTCGTGCTCGAATACGATCCGCAGCCGCCGTTCGATTCGGGTTCGCCAGAGAAGGCCGGGCCGGAGCGCGTGAAGCGCATCCGCGACCGGCTGTCGGGCATGCTGGAAAGCCGCCAGAAGGCCAACGCCGAGGCGGCGGCGCGGCTGGCCTGATATGGTGGCACTGCGGCCGACCCAGAAGTGGAATATCCATGACTCGTCTTCGTCTACATTCGGAGAGCCATCTCGTCGGCCGCATCGGATGGTTGAGAGCTGCGGTGCTCGGGGCCAACGACGGCATCGTCTCGACCGCGAGCCTGATCGTCGGCGTTGCCGCCGCCGCCACGACGCCGAACGAGGTCCTGATCGCCGGCGTCGCCGGGCTCGTGGCCGGCGCCATGTCGATGGCCGCCGGCGAGTACGTGTCCGTCGGCTCGCAATCCGACACCGAACGGGCCGATCTCGCGCGCGAGCGCCAGGAATTGAGCGAAGACCCCGAACACGAGCTCGGAGAGCTGACCGAAATCTACGTCCAGCGTGGCGTCGATCAGGGCCTTGCGCGCCAGGTCGCCGAACAGCTGACGGCGAATGGTGCACTGATGGCGCACGCCCGCGACGAACTCGGGATTTCGGAAATCACCACCGCGCGTCCCGTGCAGGCGGCGCTGACCTCGGCCGCGGCGTTTTCCGTCGGCGCGGCCATGCCCCTGCTCATGGTCGTCGTCTCGCCCGCCGGCCTGCTCGTACCCATCGTGTCGGCGGCCTCGCTGGCCTTCCTTGCGCTTCTCGGTGCGATCGGCGCAAGAGCCGGCGGCGCGAATATTCTGTGCGCCACGGCGCGCGTGACGTTCTGGGGTGCGTTGGCGATGGCGCTCACCGCCGGCATCGGAAAACTGGTCGGCACGGTCGTCTGAGAACCGCGACCGTGCCGCGCTGCGCCTGGCCCGCCGTCGCGCTCTCGATGGTGATCGCCTTGCCGGCGGCCATGTCGAACTTCAGCCGCTGCACGTAGTCGAGGTCGCGGCCGGTGACGCGCACGAAGCGGCTGCCCTCGGGATAGTCGATGGCGTGGATGGCGCGCACGTCGTAGACGCCGGCATGGCCGGGCTCCAGGCGATAGCTCTTGATCTGCTCGAGCTTGACCTCGCCCGCACCCTCGCCGCTGTCGAGGCGGCGATACTCGCTCATGTCGGTGTACTTGATCGCCTGGCCGTAGACCGCCCACGAGGAGCCGTGATCGTGCGGCGGGCTCTTGTGCGGTTTGGCGTTGCAGTGCGCGAGAACCACGAAGCCGAGGTCCTTGTCCTCGTAGAGCTTGCGCGTGCCCATCGGCGCGGCCGGTCCGACGGCGGTCTCGACGAAGTCCTTGTTGGTCAGAAGCTTCTCGAGCAGCACACGGACCTTCTCGCGGCCCTCCGGGCCGGCATGGGCCTTGAGCGCGGCCTGGGCATCCTTGACGAAAGTGTCGAGCGTATAGGTCATGGCGGATTGCTCCCTGAATTCGATTCCAAATGACCCGCCCGGGCGCCTGTGAGTGTCAACGGCCACCCCTCAACGACCGCCGAGTATACGCCGCGCGATCACCATGCGATGGACCTCCGACGGGCCCTCATAGACGCGCATGGTGCGCACCTTCTGCGCCAGCCAGGAAAGCGGCAGCTCCTGCGTCACGCCCATGGCGCCGAACGCCTGTTGGGCGTGGTCGATGATCTCGGTCGCCATTTCCGTCGCGTAGACCTTGATCATCGAGGCCTCCATGCGCACGTCGCGGCCGTCGTCCTGCTTGACCGCGGCGTCCATCACCATCAGGCGGCAGGCATGCAGCTGCATGGCGGCGTCGGCGATCCACCACTGGATGGCCTGCCGGTCGGCGAGCTTCTGGCCGAAGGTGACGCGCTGGTTGGCGTGCTCGACCAGCATGTCGAGCGCGCGCTGCGCCATGCCAACGCACCACGAGCCCATCTGCAGGCGGCGCACCGTGAGGCGAAGCTGCATGGGTGCGAAGCCGGCGCCGATCTTGCCCAGCACCTGGCTCTCATGGACGCGGCAGTCCTCGAACACGACCTCGTAGGTGCGCTGGCCGGCCAGCATGGGAATGGCGCGGGCCACGATCAGGCCCTTGGTGCCCTTGTCGATCAGGAAGGCGGTGATGCCGCCGCGCGAGCCGCGCTCGGGATCGGTCACCGCCATGGCGATGGTGAAGTCGGCCTTGGCGATGCGGCTGATCCAGATCTTGCGGCCGTTGATCACCCAGTGCTCGCCATCCTTGACCGCACGCGTCTTCATGCCGGCGGGATCGCCGCCCGCGCCGGGCTCGGAGATGGCGATCGCCGAGGTGGTCTCGCCGGCGGCGTAGGGCTCGAGGTATTTCTTGCGCTGCTCGGGATTCACCGTCGCCAGCATCATGTGCAGGTTGGGCGAATCGGGCGGGAAGGTGAAGGGCACGGCTGCGTAGCCCAGCTCCTCGTTGACGCCGACCAGCGCCACGGCCGGCAGGTTGGCGCCGCCCGCCTCCTCCGGCACGTCGAGCGCCCACAGGCCGAGCTCCTTGCACTGCTTGAAGAGCTTCTTGTTCTCCTCGTCCGAAAGCGCCGCCGGCTGGCCCGAGGCGAAGCGCTCCAGGATGTTCTTTTCGAGCGGCATCAGCTCGTTGCGCACGAACTTCTTCACCAGCTCGCGCAGCATCGTGTGTTCTTCGTTGACCTGATACATGCCCGTCTCCTAGGACTTTCCAATGCCTTTGTTCACGAACGCCAGGCTATAGGCGGCTCGAACGTCCAGCCCCTTCGGCAACACGTCGACCGCCACCATGGATTCGTAGAAACCCTGCCAGCGCGCGCCGCTCATGGCGCCGATCCCGTCCTTGAGCGCCTCGCCCGACAGCACGATGCCGCGCTCGTTCAGAACCCGGATCGCATACTCGATCTTGTCGTCGCTCATGTCGGGGTTCTGCTTCTTGATCAGCGCGTTGGCCGCATCGATCGTCGGCCCACCCTTGAGATACTGCGCCCAGCCTTCGAGCGTGGCGTCGACGAAGCGCCGTACCAGCTCCTTCTTGTCGGTCGCCATCTTGCGCGAGACGTCGATGGTGGTCTGGTAGGCGCTGAAGCCGGCGTCGGCGATCAGCAGCACTTTCGGCATGCGCCCGATCGCCTGCTTGATGGCGTAGGGCTCCGACGACAGGAAGCCCTGCTGCACGACGTTCCGGTCGGCGAGGAAGGGCGCCATGTTGAAGGTGTAGGGCCGCAGCTGCTCGTCGCGCAGGGCGAATTTCTGACGCAGGTACGGCCAGTAGGTGACACGCCCGCCGTTGCCGATCAGCAGCGTCCGGCCGCGCAGCTTGTCGAAGCCGTCGAGCCCGGTGCCGGGATGGCCGATCAGCACCTGCGGGTCCTTCTGGAAGATGGCGGCGATGCAATGGAACGGCGCGCCCTCACGGGCATAGGTGAAGGCGGCGAAGCTGTTCGACATGATCATGTCGACGCGGCCGGCGAGCAGGAGCTGGCCGGTGTTGAGGCTGGGTCCACCCTGGCGCAGGTCGCACTCGATACCGTATTTTTTGTAAATGCCGGCGGCGATCGCCTGATAGTAGCCGCCATGCTCGGCCTGGGCGCGCCAGTCGGTGTGGAAGCTCACCTTGTCGAGCGTCTGGGCACGCGGGGTGCGCGGCAGTGCCAGCAGCAGCGGAGCCGCGAGACCGAGTGCTGCGCGGCGGTTGAGGCGAAAGGCGCCACTCGTCATGGCTTGAGCGCATTGCCCCGCGAGTCGAGCATCAGCGCGATATGTTCCTTCACCGCGGTCAGGGAATCGTTCAGCGCCCCGATCGCGGGCATCAGGCCGAACACCGGCGGCCGCAGGTCGGGCACGATGCGCCAGTCGGTCGGGAAGGCCTGGACATTGAGGTTCGCCAGACGCGCGAGCTGCATGGCCCTTGGCATGTGAATGGCGGACGTAATCAACGCGATGGGTGCGGTACCGACGATGTCGCGGATCCCGCGCATGTTCTCGATGGTATTCATGGATTTGTTTTCGAGAACGATACGGTCGGCCGGCACGCCGAAGTCGAGCAGCAGGATGCGCATGGCGTCGGCTTCGGCCATGACGAGATCGCCGCCGATGGTCGGGCCGTTGCCGCCGCTCAGCAGCACCTTGGGTGCAACGCCCTGTTTGAACAGCCGCGCGGCATGCCAGACGCGGTCCGCGGCCTCGGTGAGATGGGGATCGGGACGTCCAGGCGGCAAAGGCGCGCCGACGGCGCCGCCCAGGACGACGATGTAGTCGTAGCAGCAGCCGGGCGCCTCGGCGGCCATCACCCTTGCCCGGTTCTCGAGCGACACCACCAACGGGTCGGAGATCGGATGAAGCGACATCAGCACGAGCTGCGCCACGCCAAGGGTCGCCACGAGGCGGCCCAGGATGCGCCATCCGAGTGCCACCAGCACCGCACCGACGATCAGGCCGACGACAAGGGAGGTCGGTGGCATCGACAGTTGCAGCAGCAATTTCAAGAAGAAAAAGGTGTCCATGTGCTCCCGCTCCAGACGGCTATAATAACCCCGAACGCCGCCGGCAAAAGGTTCCAGAACAGATGATTTCCAACTCCCTCCCCAACGATGCCGCCCTGCGGAGGCGCGCCCGGCGCGTCATTCCCGGCGGCATGTATGGCCATCTCAATGTCGCCTGCCTGCCCGAGGGCTACCCGCAGTTCTTCGCCCGCGCCGAGGGCGCCACGCTGTGGGACGTCGACGGCAACGCCTATGTCGACTTCATGTGCGCCTACGGCCCGATGGTGCTGGGTTACGGCAACCGCGAGGTCGAGGCCGCCGCGTCAGCGCAGCGCGATTTGGGCGACGTCATGACCGGCCCATCGGAGCGGCTGGTCGAGCTCGCCGAGAAACTCGTGGGCATGGTGGCGCATGCCGACTGGGCGCTGTTCCAGAGGAATGGCACCGATGCCACGACGCTCTGCGTCGTCGTGGCGCGCGCGGCGACGGGCAAGCGCAAGATCCTGGCGACGCGCGGCGCCTATCACGGCTCGGCGCCGTGGTGCACGCCGCATCCCAACGGCGCAACGGCCGAGGATCGTATCCATCTCGTGCACTACGGCTACAACGACGTCGCCAGCCTGATGGCGGCGGCAGCGTCGGTCGAAGACGACCTCGCCGGCGTGATCGTGAGCGCCTTCAAGCACGATTACGGCAAGGACCAGGAGATGCCGACGCCTGCCTTCGCAGCGGCCGTGCGCAAGCTCTGCGACCTCACCGGTGCGGCGCTGATCCTCGACGACGTGCGCGCCGGCTTCCGGCTCAATCTCTCCGGCAGCTGGGAGACCGTGGGCGTGCGGCCCGATCTCGCGGCCTACTCGAAGGCCATCGCCAACGGCTACACGCTGGCTGCCGTCACCGGCGGCGACAGGTTCCGCGAGGCCGCGGCAGCGATCTTCATGACCGGCTCGTTCTGGTGCGGCGCGGCCTCGATGGCGGCGGCGCTGAAGACACTGGAGGTCTTCGAGCGCGACAACTCGATCGAGCATATGGCGCGCATGGGGCAGCGCTTTCGCGACGGGCTTTCAGCCCAGGCCACGTCGCACGGACTCGGCCTGCGCCAGACCGGTCCGGCGCAGATGCCGCAGATCTTGTTCGAGAACGATACCGACGTGGCGAAGGGTAGGCTGTTTGCATCGGAGGCGCTGCGCGGCGGCGCCTGGATCCATCCGCAGCACAACATGTTCCTGTCGACGGCTCATCGCGAGGAAGACATCGACCGCGCGCTGCAGGCGACGGACGGGGCGATGGCAGCGGTGCGAAAGAATTTCGGCCGGGAGTAGGTCGTCAAAAAAAGAGAAGGGCGGGCCCGGCTCTCGCTGGTACCCACCCGAATCTTCCGCCAGAAACGCCTTAGATCGATTCCTTGAGATCCTTGGCGACGCGGAAGGCGACCTTCTTGGACGCCTTGATCTTGATCGCTTCGCCGGTCGCCGGGTTGCGGCCCATGCGTGCCGGACGGTTGCGCACCTGAAAGATGCCGAGGCCCGTGATGCGGACCTTGTTGCCCTTCTTGAGATGCTTGACGATCAGGCCGACGAAATCATCGAGGGCGCCGGTGGCGTCCTTCTTCGTCATGCCGGTCTTCTCGGCGAGTTCAGCGGCGACCTTCGACAGCGGAACGGTCGGTACGGTCGGCTTCTTGACAGCAGCGGCAGGTGCAGTTGGCATAGCCATGGTGAGGGGTCCCTTACATTTTTTCGTTTCTCGCCGGCACCTCTGACGCCCCAGAGACCGCCGACGCAGCCTAGGTTTATCCCAGAATCCACGCACCGCAAGAGCTCAACACGCGAAAAATGTCGATTTCTGTGGCTTTTTCGGCCATTTGAGGCTGTCCGACATTGTTTTGCACAGAGGCCGCTCAGCTCCGATGACCGATTTGCAGCAGACTTTCAGCACCGCCGTGAACACCTGGCAGTGCGACGAGAACGACCATCTCAACGTCCAGTTCTATACCGACTTCGCCCACGAGGCGTCCGTCCATCTGCTGGCGAGCCTCGGCCTGGGACCGCGAGCGCAACGCGCCGCGGGCCTCAAATTGAGCGTCGAGTTCGATCACGTGAAGTATCTGCGCGAGTTCCGTGTGGTCGATGGCGTCGAGGTCCATTCGGGGCCACTCGAGATCGACGCGCGGCACATGCTGGCCTATCACGAGATCCGCAATTCCCGCGACGGCAGCGTGGCGGCGACGGTGCGCCGGCGCGTCAGTTGCGACCGCGACTGGCCCGAGGCGTTCGCCAAGCGCGCGGCGGCGGCAAAAGTGGCGCTACCGGCCAATGCCGCGCCGCGCAGCGTCGGCTCATTGACGCCGCTGCCGGCGCTCACGCTCGACACTGCCGCCGCCACGGGACTGATCGCGGTCGGACGCAGCGTCATCACGCCGGATGAATGCGACGAGCACGGCGAATTCATGCCGCGGCACTATTTCGGCCGCTACTCCGACGGCGCGCCGCTGCTGTGGAACCATCTCGGCTTCGACCGCACGGCGATGCAGGACCGCGGCGAGGGCTCCGTCGTGGTCGAGATGCTGAACGAATACCGCCGGCCGATGGCAGCGGGCGACCTCGTGGTGGTGATGAGCGGGCTCGCCGACTTCTCCGACAAGATCCTGAAATTCGCGCATTTCCTGTTCGAGGCCGAGACCGGCACACTTGCTGCTTGCGCCGAGGCCGTGGGCATGAAATTCGACCAGAAGGTCCGCAAGATCATGCTGTTCACGCCCGAGGACCGCGCGCGGCTCGGCGAACGCAAGCTTCGCCTCTGAGGAGATCGCAGATGGATGACAAGACACGCACCGTCGCCGGCATGGCGGCCGGCCTGCAGGGCCTGAAATACGACGAGGCGCGCCTGGCCGAGATCGCGGCCGAGCTCGAGGTGCTGAACGCCGCCGTGCGCAAGGCCGCCAGCGCCCACCTCACCTTCGACGACGAACCGGCGTCCTTCGCCAGCCTGCTCGCGCGGGAAGCAAAATGAACAACGACGATCTGGCGCTGCGCGACTTGAGCGAGGTCGCCGACGCCATTGCCGCTGGTCGCATCACCTCGGTCCAGGCGACCGAAGCCTGCCTCGCACGCATAGAAGAATGGCAGCCGCGCACCAACGCCTTCCTGCGCCTCCATGAGGAGAAAGCCCTGGAGCAGGCGCGCGCCATGGACAAGGAACTCGCCGCCGGCAAGCGCCGCGGGCCGCTGCATGGCGTGCCGATGGCGCACAAGGATCTCTATTACCGCAAGGGCGAGATCTCGACTGCCGGCAGCGAGATCCGCCGCAACTGGGTGGCGCCGGCGACGGCTACGGTGCTGGAGAGGCTCGACGCCTCGGGCGTAGTCGAGCTGGGCTTCCTCAACATGGCGGAGTTCGCCGCAGGGCCGACCGGGCACAACGTGCATCACGGCCACTGCCGCAATCCGTGGGACGAAAGCCGCGTCACCGGCGGCAGCTCGAGCGGCTCGGGCGCGTCGGTGGCGGCGCGCATGGTCTATGGCTCGCTCGGTTCCGATACAGGCGGCTCGATCCGCCTGCCCGCCTCGGCCTGCGGCGTGGTCGGCATGAAGGCGACCTACGGCCGCGTCAGCCGCGCCGGCGCCGCGGCGCGCTCGTGGAGCCTCGACCATGTCGGGCCGCTCACCCGCACCGTGCGCGACAATGCCCGCATGCTCAGCATCGTCGCCGGCGCCGATCCGCGCGATTCGACGACAAGCGAAAAGCCGGTGCCCGACTACGAGACGCTGATCGACGGCGGGATCAAGGGTCTTCGGATCGGCATGTCCCTGCCCGAAGGCGTGGTGCCGATCGACCCGCAGGTTGGTGCGGCGATCCAGGCCGCTGCCGATGCGCTGGGCCGGCTCGGCGCAAAAATCAGCACGGCACGGATGCCCGACTTTACCGCCCTCTATCGCGCCGCCGAAGTGATCGTGAAATGCGAAGCCGCCGCCATGCACCGGCCGTGGATGGAGTCGGGCGCGCCGCTGGCCAACCAGGTGCGCACGCGCGCCGAGGCGGGCTTCTTCATCCCGGCGACGCAGTACATCGACGCCCTTCGCCTGCGCGCGCATTTCGTGGCGGAGTTCCTCGAGATCGCGATGACGGGCGTCGACGCCGTGCTGCTGCCGGCCATCCCCTTCCCCATCCCGACCCTGGCGGAGACAGACGTCGAGACATCGGGCGGGCCGGCGACGCTGAAAATGGTCGCGACCTTCACCGGGCTCACCCGGCCGTTCAATACGCTGGGCGTGCCGGCGCTATCGGTGCCCTGCGGCTTCGACAGCAACGGCGCGCCGATCGGCCTGCAATTGATCGGCCGGCCGTTCGACGAGGCGCTGCTCTACCGCATCGGTCATGCCTACCAAGGCGCGACCGATCATCACAAACGTGTGCCTACTTAGCCCGCTTCTTCTTTTTCTTTGCGGTGAGCTCGCCGTACTTCATGCCCTCGAGCTTCAGCCCGTTGGGATCGAGGAAGAACACGGCATAATAGTCGTCGTAATACTCGCCGGCCGGATCGACGATGCGCACCTTCTCCCTCTCGAGAAAGGCCTGCAGTGCATCGACGTCCTTGCGGTTGCGCACCTCGAAGGCGTAATGGTGAAAGCCTATGTCGCCGATGCGGTGCTTGTGCTTCTGGCCCCTGGCATCGGTCTCCGCGATCCAGAACCGCGTCTTGCCGTTGGTCCAGCCGATCGTGTCGGGATACTCGTCCGAGATCTCGAAGCCCAAAAACCCGAACAGCTTGCCGTAGAAAGCCTTCGACTTCTTGTAATCGCTGACCCTGATGGAAATGTGGTCGATACCGACGACGCGGGACATGCTGTTCTCCTTCCAGGTTCGAATTCGGCTATGGTCGGTTAACGCCCATCAGGCGCACAAGGATGCAAACACGTGATCCGTCTTTCCATCCTCGACCAGTCCACCGCCGTCGCCGGCCGGCCGCAGGACCTGTCGATCCGCCACACCGTTTCGCTGGCCAAACATTGCGAGGAGCTGGGCTATGCCCGCTTCTGGGTGTCGGAGCACCACAACCATCCCACCATCGCCGGCACCGCGCCGGAGATCGTGATGGCCGCCATTGCCGCCACCACCCGGCGCATCCGCATCGGCAGTGCCGGGATCATGCTGCCGCACTATGCGCCGTTCAAAGTGGCCGAAGTGTTCCGCGTACTCGATGCACTGGCGCCCGGCCGCATCGACATGGGCCTCGGCCGCGCCCCGGGCTCCGACGGCCGTACGGCCTTCGCGCTCAATCCGGCGGCCAACGAGCGGCCCGAGCATTTCCCCGCCGACGTGCGCGACCTGATGGCCTGGGTCCATGGCGAGAAACTGGTCGACGGCCATCCCTTCGCGCCGCTGAAGGCCTATCCGCAGACCGACACGGCGCCGGAAGTCTGGATCCTCGGCAGCTCCGACTACGGCGCCCAGGTCGCGGCCCTGTTCGGCCTGCCCTACTGCTTCGCCTGGTTCTTCACCGACGGCCAGGGCAGCGAGCGCGCCGTCGATCTCTACAAGCGCACCTACCGGCCAAGCGCGCGCCATCCCGAGCCACATGCCGGGCTCTGCGTCTGGGCGCTGGCCGCCGACACCATGGACAAGGCGCAGCACCATTTCACCTCACGCGCGATCTCGCGCATCAACCGCGACCGCGGCGTGCTCGGCCCACTCGAGACGCCCGAGACGGCGGCGGCGCAGGCGCTGGCGCCGCACGAGCAGGCGCGCATGGCGCAGATGCGCAAGGATGCCTTCGTCGGCACGGCGCCCGAGGTCGCACAGAAAATCCGCGACCTCGCCGAACGACTCGGCGTGCAGGAAATGGCGATCGTCACCGCGACGCACGATGAAGAGGTGCGTCGCGACAGCTACACGCTGCTGGCGAAGGCCTTCGACCTCAAGCCCTAGCGCCGCCTAGTGACTCAAATAAGTGACACGGTGACGTTGAACATACGCAACGCGAGGCCAGAATTGTTGATTGCTTGGCAAATGAATCCGCTCAAGCTGATTCTTGAAAAGAGGCTGCAGTTCTGACGGCACTCTGTTGTGAAAAACCAACAGGCCATAGTCGTCAGTCAATGAAATCAAATGTCGATCGAATAGCCAATGCGCCGTCGCCGACAATGCAATGCCATTTTGCACGATATCTGGCCATCCACTGGCAACAGACCAAATATGGGCGGCCTGAGCTTCGGCTTTGCCGCCTCCGTTGATGATTTGAAGCCGAGTGACCGCACATCGATTTTCGTAGGCATCGACTACGCGACGGCGAAAACTCGCCTCCCGAATCTTCCGATTTACGAGCATCTGGACAACTCGACGCTCTTTCTACTCCTCTGGTGCCGAAATGAGCGCTAGGGTTCCGGGATCGACATGCGCCGGATCAAGCTCAAGACGAATGGCATTGTCGGGAGCAAGCGTCGTACTCAAACCGGCGAGCGTGATGCCGCCGAATTCTTCATCCGAGATGACCCGTATCGACTTTCCCTGCAGACGCGAACCAATCAGTGATGGCTGAGGCACGAAGTCGAGTTGCTTCTCGTAAAAGCCTGTCTCGTGCCTGAGCGGCACGACATCGTCGAATGGTAGAAAGTCAGCCATCCGAGCGTAGGAATGGCCAGGCCGCTCTGGATCGGGATCGATGCCAACGAGGCGCGCCACCGCAACGTAGCCAGATCGACCGCCTCCGCGACGTGGCTCCCGATAGACAATCCAATCGCCAATCGCTTTCCGTGCCTCTGCGAGATAGCGATCGGGGAAATGGTACCGGGTGACAATATCGTCGTCGTATCCCGACTGGCCCCGCGTATCGAAGATCGCCTTCATCGTCGACGCTTATGGGCTCAAGCCCTAGCGCGGCTCCGTCCAGCTCTCCGAGAACGCCAGCGCGCAGGTGCTGAAGGGCTGGCCTTCGCGCTCGCGCTTCCATGGCTGGCCCTTGGCCTGCTTGCCGTTCAGCGTCAGCCGCGCGCCGAGTGCGGGGATCAGCACGGTGCAGACGCCGTAGGCCCGAGGATTGGGCTGGGCGTTGGGCTGGGTGTGGATCAGCAGCGGCTCGCCGATATCGTGCCAGGTCAGCAGCACTTCCTCGTCGAGGGTCTGGATACGCTCATTCCAGAAATAGCGCGGATCGCCGCTTTTGCTGAATTCGGCGTCGGTCACCGGGATCGTCGTGTCCTTCAGCTCGGCATTGAGCATGCCCTGCACGGTCTGCTGCAGCCAGCGCGCCATGGCGATGTTGTCGGAGTAGATTCGCCAGCGGCCGTCGGTGAACTCGCTCTTGACGTAGAGCACATGGCCCGGCCCGCCGGGGCTGAACAGGATGCGCCAGAAGCTGGCATCGGTGCTGTTGGGGTCACCGTCCTTGCTGCTGAGACGGATGAACGGGTTCTCGCCGGTCAAAATCGTCCGATTGGGGTCCGCAACGCTCATGGTTTCCTCCCTATTCGCGCTTTCGAGGAACTTCGGCGTCAGGCCCGCGTTCCCTCCAACGGCT
>CAMDQJ010000079.1 GCA_945905835.1 Asaia bogorensis | reverse complement strand
ACGTGCCCGTCACGGCCCGGCAGAAAATCCCTGATCCGTGCCCATTGGTCATCCCGCAATCCATAACGCCGTGTCATCGGTCAGCTCTCCTCGATGGCCGACCTCCTATGAATCACTTAAAATCCTCATTGGGAATCCCCTAATTGAGGACAGGCCCTAGACTAACTTGATTGGGGACCAAATCAATTCGGATTACGCCGCGCGCTGGAGAATCTTCACAACCGGTTAGCCGAGATGGCGGCGATACATCGCCAGCATGCGCTCGAAATGCTTTTCGCGGGCGGCGACGTTGAGGTTGCCGCGGTCGGTGAAGGCATAGCCGTGATGCGCGCCGGGCTCGGTTTCCGAGCGCGAGGGGAATGGCGCCGACGCGAGCAACTGGTCGAACTTGGCAACCTGGTCGAGCGGCACGTAGGTATCGTGCTCGGCGAAGGCGTAATAGCCCTCGGCAGTGATGTCGGCGAGCATCAGGTGTGGCGAGTCCGGCTTGTCGGTGATCAAGCGCGTGCCGTAGTACGAGGCAAAGCAGCCGATGCGGTCAGGATGTGCCGCTGCCGCGGCCGTGACGAAGGCGCCGCTCATGCAGTAGCCGACCAGGCCCACCTTGCCCGGCTTTGAGTCGGGCAGCGACGGCAGGCGGTCGAGGATGACGCCGACATCGGCCGAGACCTTGGCGTTGGAGATCGACTCCATGAACCGGAACATGCGCTTGATGTTGGCCTCGGCGGCAGGACCGTTGCGCGTCGGCCCGCACACGAAATCGCGGATGCTGCGGTAGTAGAGATTAGGCAGCAGCACATAGTAGCCCGACTGTGCGATCCGCCGGCAGATCTCGCGCAGGCCCTCGCGCACGCCCGGCGCATCCATCAGCATCAGCACCACCGGCAACGGCCCGCCATCGTCGGGCCGTACAGTGTAGGTGTTCATCGCGCCATCTTGCGTGGCGATATCCAGGTCACGTTCGATCATGGCCGGGACGGTACCGGCCAGCCGGGGCATGGTCTATAACCGCCGCTCGCGAGCATCCGAGGAGTGGAACGCATATGCCCGGCGCATTGGACGGCCTGAAAGTCATCGACCTGTCGCGCGTGCTGGGCGGGCCCTATTGCGGTCAGATGCTGGCCGACCACGGCGCCGAGGTAATCAAGATCGAGCCGCCGCAAGGCGACGAGACGCGGCTGTGGGGCCCTCCGTTCGATGCCGAAGGCATCTCCGCCTACTTCGCCGGCATCAACCGCAACAAGCGCAAGATCGCGCTCGATCTCTCCAAGCCCGCCGGCCGCGACGTGCTGCTGCGCCTGCTGGGCGAGACCGACGTGCTGGTCGAGAACTTCAAGACCGGCACCATGGAGAAATGGGGCCTCGAGTACGACACGCTCGAGGAAAAGTTCCCGCGCCTCGTCCATGCCCGCGTCTCGGGCTTCGGCGCCACCGGGCCGCTCGGCGGCTTCCCCGGCTACGACGCCATGGTGCAGGCTTCGGCCGGCCTCGTCTCGGTCAACGGCACGCCGGACAGCGGGCCGGTGCGCATCGGCGTACCCGTCGTCGACCTGTCGACCGGCATGAACGCCTGCATCGGCATCCTGATGGCGCTCTACGAGCGCAATCGTTCCGGCAAGGGCCAGTTCGTCGACATCACGCTCTACGACAGCGCTGTGGCGCTGCAGCATCCACACGCGCCCAACTATTTCATGGCCGGACAAAAGCCCAAGCTGCACGGCAACAGCCACGGCAGCCTGGCGCCCTACTGCAACTTCCCGACCCGCGGCCGCAACATCGTGGTCGGCGCCGGCAACGACGCACAGTTCCGCAAGCTGGTCCAGGCGCTGGGCAACCCCGGCCTCGCCGACGACCCGCGCTTCAGGACCAACAAGGACCGCGTCGCCCACAAGATCGAGCTCGAATCGGAGCTGCGGGCGCTGACCAAGGACCGCGACGGCGAGAGCTTCGCCAACGAGCTGATGCTGTCGGGTGTGCCCGCGGGCGCGGTCATGGAAGTGCCCGACGTCATGGAGCACCCCCATACGAAGCACCGCGACATGGTGTGGGAGAAGGATGGCTACAGGAACGTCGGCAACCCCGTAAAACTCTCGCGCACACCGGCCGGGGTGCGCAGCAAGCCCAGGAAGTTCGGCGCCGACACCAAGGCCGTGCTGGCCGAGCGCGGCTTCTCGGCGGCCGAGATCAATGGACTGGTGGTGAACGGCATCGCGTTTACCGAAATGAAAAAAGGCTAACCCGTCGTCCCGAGCGAAGCCGAGGGACCTCTTTTCGTTTCGACACAGAAAGGCCCCTCGGCTTCGCTCGGGGCGACGGTAGGAGACTAAAAATGTTCCAGCCCGACCTGCTCAAGGACAAGCGCATCCTGGTGACCGGCGGCGGCACCGGACTCGGCCGCTCGATGGCCGAGCGCTACCTGCAGCTCGGCGCCAACGTGGTGATCTGCGGCCGCCGCGAGGATGTCCTGAAGCAGACGGCGGAGGAGCTCGGCAAGTCGACCGGCGGCGAGATCGAGACGGTGGGTTGCGACGTGCGCGTGGCCGACGCCGTCGAGGCGATGATGGACACGATCTGGTCCAAGCGCCCGCTCGATATCCTGGTCAACAACGCCGCCGGCCAGATCCTCGCCCAGACCAACAAGATGTCGAGCCGGGCGATCGACGCGGTGCTTGGCATCGTGCTGCACGGTTCGGCCTATTGCACCGTGGCGGCGGGCCGGCGCTGGATCGACGCCGGAGAGCGCAACAAGGTGGTGATGTCGATCCTCACCGTCTCCTCGCTCACCGGCGCTCCCTTCACCGTGCCCTCGGCCATGGCCAAGGCCGGGGTGCTGGCAATGACCAAGAGCCTCGCGGTCGAATGGGGCCCCAAGGGCATCCGCACTTGCGCCATCGTGCCCGGCCCCTTCCCGACCGAGGGCGCGTGGAGCCGGCTGATGCCCAAGGAGCGCGGCGGCCAGGAGGAGATGATCAAGGCCATCCCGATGCGCCGTGTCGGCGAGCATCTCGAGCTCGCCAACCTCGCGGCCTATCTGGTTAGCGACGGGGCGGCCTATATCAACGGCGACGCCATCGTGATCGACGGTGGCAAGATGCTGCAGTCGGGCGGCGGCGGCGCCAATACCTCGGCGATGCTCGACTGGACTGACGAGCAGTGGGGCGCCATCCGGCCGAAGAAGAAATGAATCTGCAGGGCCCGTTAGGGCAAGGGGGCTGTCTTTTAATCCCGTGCCGCCGCGCCCATGTTTAGGTGAGCAACAGAGGAGGATAGACATCCCCTATGAAGCCACCGAAGCAAACCGGGTGATGCGGCACCGCTAAATCCGCGACCCTTCTCCCCGGCAGCCGCAAGGGCGGCAGGCCGAACGGAACGAGGGAGTTCCCATGACGTGAACGAGCCCCGCCCCGCTACAGGGCGGGGTTCTCGTTTGTGGAGGGGTATCAGCCCTTCTTGGCAGCCGACTTGTTGTCGATCACGCGCACCGGGTCGCCGTTGGCGATGCCGTCGGGCGGGTTCTCGATGACGCGGTCGTTGGCTTCCAGGCCGGTGGCGATCTCGACGATCTGGCCGAGATCACGGCCGATAGTGATGGGCTTGATGACGACCTTGCCGTTGGCGTCGACGGTGGCCACGCGCAGGCCGTCGCGGCCGAAGATCATTGCACCGGCCGGCACGCTCAGCGCCTGCATGTTCTGAGGCAGCGCGATCCGCACGTTGGCGAAAGCGCCGGGCATCAACTGGCCCGCGGCATTGTCGACCGCGACCTGCACGCGCGTCGTGCCCGAGGCGGCATCGACGGAACGCGCCAAGGCCTCGACCACGCCGGCATAGGACTTGCCGGGATACTCCGGCACGGCGATCTCGACCTTGGTGTTGATCGGCACCGCCGGGGCGTAGTTCTGCGGCACGCCGATGTTGAGGCGCAGCTTGCGGACATCGGAGATGACGAACAGCGCCAACCCCGCGCTCGAATCGGCGTTGATGAGCGCGCCAAGGTCGGTGTTGCGCACCGTCACCATGCCGTCGAACGGCGCCGTGATGCGCTTGAAGTCCGACAGCACGACCAGCCGGTCCAGCGCCGCCTGGGCAGCGCGCGTCAGCGCCTGCTTGACCGTGAGATCGCCCGTCTTCTCGTCGACGGTCTGCTTGGCCACCGTATTGGAGCCGCCCAGAGTCAGCCAGCGCTGCGCCGTCACGGCGGCCAGCGTCTCGGCCGCCTGCGCGCTCGCCACCGCCGCCTTGGCCTGCAGCAGCTGCTGGTCGAGGTCGGGCGCGTCGATCTCGGCTAAAAGCTGGCCCGCCTTCACCTGGTCGCCGATGTCGACGTGGTAGGCCTTGAGGATGCCGCTGACGCGGGCGTAGATCGGGGCGCGGGCATAGGCTTCGAGGCGGCCCGGCAGGTCGAGCGAGCTCTTGTTGCCGCCCGCGCCGGGCAGCACGACGCTGACCGTCGGGATCGCCTGGGCGTCGGTCGTCTCCTTGAGGCGCGCCGTGCTGGCGCTGCGGCTCACGATGCCGTTGCCGACCACCAGCGCCACGACCAGCAGGCCGGCCACGGCGGAGATCGCCAGCCCGCGGCGCGAGACCCGCGAGGGCGCCGGAAGGCCTCCTGGCGTCGATGAGGAATGGTCAGTCGGCATGCGCAACGGCTTCGGCGGACGAGGCGGCCTTCACGGTACGGCCGTGGTGGCGGTGGATGACACTGAATACGACGGGCACGAAGATCAGCGTGGCGATCGTCGCGAAGATCAGGCCGCCGATCACGGCACGGCCGAGCGGGGCATTCTGCTCCCCGCCCTCGCCCATGCCCAGCGCCATCGGCGTCATGCCGATGATCATGGCCAGCGCCGTCATCAGCACGGGCCGGAAGCGCACGAAGCTGGCGTCGAGCGCCGCCGCCGTGGCGTCGCCCAGTTCGACCAGGCGCTCGCGGGCGAAGGAGATGACCAGCACCGAATTGGCCGTGGCCACGCCCATGCACATGATGGCGCCCGTGAGTGCCGGCACCGACAGCGTGGTGTTGGTGGCGAACAGCATCCAGACGATGCCGGCAAGTGCTGCCGGCAGGGCCGTGATGATGACGAAGGGATCGCTCCACGACTGGAAGTTCACCACGGTCAGCAGGTAGATCAGCACGATCGCGCCCAACAGGCCGAACAGCAGGCCGGAGAAGGCGCTCTCCATGGTCTTGACCTGACCCTGCACCTTGACGGCGCGGATCTTGGGCGATTGCTGCGGCGCCAGCTCGGCCACGATGGCGCGCACGTCGGCGGCGACCGAGCCCAAGTCGCGGCCCTGCACCGAGGCATAGACCTGGACCAGGTTCTGCAGGTCGTACTGCGATACCACGGCGTTGGCGGTGTCCCGCCGGATGTCGGCGATGCCGCCCAGCACCTGCAGCGAGGCCGACGGCGCCATGATCGGCAGGTTGGAGAGCGAGGACAGCGAATCCAGCCGGTATTGCGGGGTCTGCAGCACGATCGAGTAGGACACGCCGTTGGCCGGGTTGAGCCAGTAGGTCGGCGCCACCTGGCCGGAGCCGGCGAGGTTGACGACCAGAGAATTGGTGACGTCACGCGTGGTGATGCCGACGTACTGGGCGCGCGTTCGGTCGATGTCGACGGCGAAGACCGGCGCGCCGCGCGACTGCTGGATGCGCGCGTCGACCACGCCCGGCACCTTGCGGATGCGCGCCAGCAGCCGGTTGGCATGATCGAAGCCCGCCGCCAGGTCCGAGGTGCGCACCTGCACATCGATCGGCGAGGGCGCGCCGAAATTCAGGATCTGGCTGATGATATCGGCTGGCAGGAACGAGAAGGTGAAGCCGGGAAACTGCTCCGGCAGGCGCCGCCGCAGCTCCGCCACGTAGTCGGCGGTCGGCGGATGGCCCTCGTGCAGCTTAATCTGGATGTCGCCGTCCATGCTGCCGATGGTGCCGGTGTTGTTGTAGGTCATGTTGATGCCGCTCACCGGCACGCCGACATTGTCGGCCATCGCCACGATCTGGTCGGACGGGATGACCTGGCGGATCGCCTTCTGGATGGCGGCGAAATGGTTGGCGCTCTCCTCGACGCGGGTGCCGACCGGCCCGCGCACATGCATCAGGATCTGCCCGGAGTCGACCGAGGGAAAGAAATTGCGGCCGAGGAACGGCGTCAGCGCAAACGAGCCCACCACGAAGGCCATGAAGCAGACGATGAAGACCGGGCGGTTGCCGAGGGCCATCGCCAGCAGGTCGCGATAGATCGCCCGGAAGCCCTCGAAACGCGCCTCGAAGCCCTTCTGGAAGCGCACCAGCGGATTGCGTGAGCGCGGCGGCGTCTCGCCATGAGCATGCGCCACGTGCTGCTTCAGCAGGTAGTTCGCCATGGTCGGCACCAGGGTGCGCGACAGGATGAACGAACAGATCATGGCGAACATCACCGCCATGGCCATCGGCACGAAGAGGAAGCGGGCGACGCCCTCGAGGAAGAACATCGGCACGAAGACGATGCAGATGCAGAGCAGCGAGACGAACGCCGGCGTCACGATCTGGCGCGCGCCGTCCATGATGGCGGTCTCGACTTCCTTGCCCTGCTCGAGATGCCAGTTGATGTTCTCGATGGTGACGGTGGCGTCGTCGACCAGGATGCCGACGGCGAGTGCCAGGCCACCCAGCGTCATGATGTTCAGCGTCTCGCCAAACGCCGCCAGGGCGGCGATCGAGCCCAGGATGGCCAGCGGAATCGAGATGGCGATGATCACCGTCGAGCGCCAACTTCCGAGGAACAGCAGGATCATCAGGCTGGTCAGGATGGCGGCCAGTACCGCCTCGTGCGCCACACCGGTCAGCGCGCCCTCGACGAACAGCGACTGGTCGCCCAGGGTGGCGATCGAGATGTTCTCGGGTAGCGTCTTTTTCAGGTCCGCGACGCGCTCCTTGATGCCCTCGATGATGCTGAGCGTCGAAATCGCGCCGTTCTTCAGCACCTGCAGCAGCACCGAGCGGCCGCCATCGACATGCACGATGTTCTGCTGCGGCGGGTTGCCGTCGCGCACCGTCGCCACGTCGCGCAGGTAGACGATGGTGCCGTTGGCGGCGAACACGGGCAGGTCGGCAAGGGCTGCGAACTCCGACGGCGCGTTGTTGAGCTGGATGGCGTATTCGAGGTTGCCGATCTTCTGCGAGCCGGCCGGCGTCAGCAGGTTCTGTGCCGCCAGCGCATTGGCGACGTCGTTGGCCGACAACCCGCGCGCCTGCATGGCGGCCGGATCGAGGTCGATCTGGATCTGGCGGAACTTGCCGCCGAACGGATACGGGATGGCGGCACCCGGCACGGTGACCAGCGGCGTGCGCACGGTGTTGATGGCGATGTCGAACACCGCCTGCTCCGACACACCCTTGCCGGCCAGCGCGATCTGGATGATCGGCACGGTCGCGGCGTTGTAGTTCAGGATCAGCGGTGGCGTGATGTTGGGCGGCATCGACTTGATCACGGTCTGCGCGATCGCCGTGACCTGGGCATTGGCGATGCTGATGTTGACGCCGGGCTGGAAGAAGACCTTTACGATTCCGATGCCGGTATAGGACGTGCCCTCGATATGCTCGATGTCGTTGACGGTCGTGGTGAGCGCGCGCTGGAAGTTCAGCATGACGCGGCCCGACATCTGGTCGGGCGGCAGGCCGGTATAGCCCCAGACGACGGCGATCACCGGGATGCGGATTTCGGGGAAGATGTCGACGGGTGTGCGCAGCGCCGCCAGCGGTCCCACGATCAGGATCAGCAACGCCATCACGACGAACGTGTAGGGACGCGTTAACGCGACGCGGACGAGATTTATCATCTCTACTGGCGTTCCTCAGGAACGGGATAAACGCTGCAAAACCCTGCGAATTGCAGCCCCGGAGGGGACCATGACCGCATAGCGAAGTCGAGAAATATTGCCCCTTCTCACGGCATGGCGGTGCGCTAGGCTTGCATAGGTAGCCCTGCACAAAGCGGGCCGGAGGGACGAGGGACCATGGCCGATTACGATTACATTATCGTGGGTGCGGGCTCGGCGGGCGGCGCGCTGGCGGCGCGGCTGAGCGAAAACCCGGCGAACAAGGTGCTTTTGCTCGAGGCGGGTGCCGCCAGCCATCCCTACTCCCGGATGCCACTCAGCTTCGGCCTGCTGATCGACAATCCGGCAGCCAATTGGCTCTACCAGTCCGAACCCGAGCCGGGTACGGCCAACCGCGTCATCCCGGTGCCACGCGGAAAACTTCTCGGCGGTTCGAGCTCGATCAACGGCCTGGTCTGGGTGCGCGGCCAGCCGCTCGACTACGACACCTGGGCGCAGATGGGCAATCGCGGCTGGAGCTGGCAGGAGGTGGCGCCGGTCTTCACGCGCATCGAGAATTTCACCGACGGCGACGGTAGTAATGGCCGCGGCACCGAGGGGCCGCTCAAGGTCTCGACGGTGCCCGACCAGAACCCGCTCTACGACGCACTGTTCGCGGCGTCGAAGGCGGCAGGCTTCAAGCTCAATCCCGACTACAACAGCGAGGACCAGGAAGGCGTCGTGAAGACGCAGACCTCGATCTACAAGGGCCGGCGCATGAGCGTCGCCCATTGTTACATCACGCCGGCAATGAAGCGAGCGAACCTGCATGTGATCACCGACGCGATGACCCTGCGCGTGCTGCTCGAGGGCAAGCGCTGTGTCGGCGTCGAGTACGAGAAGCTTGGCAAGGTCCACCAGGCGCGCGCCAAGGAGACGATCCTGTCGGCGGGCGGCGTCGCCTCGCCGCAGATCCTCGAGTTGAGCGGCATCGGCAATCCCGAGCTGCTGAAGAGCCACGGCATCGAGGTCAAGCACGAGCTGAAGGCGGTGGGCGAGAACTTCCGCGACCACATCAACGCCCGCATCGTCTGGCGCGTGAACGACCCGAAGGTTTCCTACAACCACATGGCGCGCGGCATCGGCGCGGTGACGCAGATGATGAAGTACTTGGCGACCGGCGGCGGCTTTATGAGCCTGCCCTCCGCGCCCCTGCTCGCCTTCCTGCGCACGCGACCGGAACTGGCGACGCCCGACGTGCAGATGCATCTCGTGCCCTACTCGATCAAGGATCCCAAGACCCGCAAGCTGCAGGACTTCCCGTCGATGACGATCTCGGTCTATCAGCTGCGGCCCGAGAGCCTGGGCTCGATCCACATCCGCTCGGCCGATCCCAAGGCGCAGCCGGCGATCCGCTTCAACTTCCTGCATGACACGATCGACCAGCGCGCCATGATCGACGGCTTCCGCCTGATCCGGAAGATCGTCGATGCCAAGCCAATGGACGTCTATCGCGGCGAGGAATATTCACCCGGCCTCGGCGTCAGCAGCGACGCGCAGATCCTGGATTACATCCGCAACAACTCGCAGACCGCCTATCACCCCGTCGGCACCTGCCGCATGGGTCCGAAGGGACCGAGCACGGTGGTCGACGACAAGCTCAAGGTGCACGGCATCGAGGGCCTTCGCGTGGCCGACGCCTCGATCTTCCCGACCATGCCCTCGGGCAATACCAATGCGCCCTCGATCATGGTCGGCGAGAAGGCGGCGGATATTTTGAAGGCGGCGGCCTAGCCGCCAAGTTTCTTCTTCACATCCTCGGGAATGGCGATGGCCTTGAGCGAGCGGGCGTCGCCGTCCTTGCGCGCCCAGATGCGCGTCTCCGTCCCTTCAGCCGCGATCTCGCCCGAGGCGTCGCGAAAGACGTGGCGGATGACGAAGGAGCTGCGGCCGAACTTCGAGACGTGGCTTTCGATGGAAAGTTTCTCCCCGGTCTGAGAGGCGCGCTTGAAGGAACATTCTGCCGCGACCAGCGGCGTGCCCTCCTTCCATTGTCCGCTGCTGACGTCGTCGCGCGTCATGCCGGCCTTGAGGAACAGCCGGTAGGTCGCCTGGTCGAACCAGCGAAAATAGGCCGGGTAGTAGACGATGCCGGCGGGGTCGCAATCGCCCCACTCGACCATGACCTCGTGAACGCTAGTCAGCGGCATGGCGCAGGACAGGCGAGGCCGATGCGATCGCGGACAGGGTCTTGGCCAGCGACTGACCTTCGGGATCGGCGAGAGCCGCAACCCGCGCGCTGGCGACCGCATCGGCCGCGGCCTTGGCCGTCATCTTGCCGGCGAGTGCGGGGGCGATGACCTCGGCGGCGATGCGGCGGTAATTGTCGAGGCCGCGCTTGTGTGTGTCGCCATAGCCTTTGACCAGCCGTGCGCACTCGGCGATCTCGCGCGCCAGTTCGACACTCAAGGGGCCCGCAGCATGGATCGCTTCCAGCCAACGCTCGATCTCGGCCTGCTCCTCGACGTAGCGATAGGTCTTGGGCCGCCACCAGCGCAGCCCCGCGAGCAGGCGCAGGCGGGCGAAACCCCACACCGTCGTGGTGCGCACGTGCATCGAAAAGTAGACCTTGCCCAGCCGGCCGCTGCGCTCGGCCCAGCCGAGGATCGCGCGCGCCAGACCCGGCGGCAGCATGGCGCAGATTTCCTCGATGCCCGGCTTGAAATGCTCGGTGAGTTCGAGCGGCTCGCCCGGCTTGGCACGTACCTCGGCGCGCACACGCTCCAGGCGGTCGCGAGCGGTCTTGGCCTGGGCCACGCGGATCACGTCCTCGAAGGACATGCGCACCGCGAGGTGCCGGGCCGCATCACGCAGAAGATCGGCCGAGCCCAGCGCGTTCACCCTGTCGAGGCGGTCGAGATAGAGCGCCGCGTAGCTGCGATCCTGATAGGTGGCGAGGCGGCGGATGCCCTCCTCGACCATGTCGAGGCTTGGGGCCGGATAGTCGCGCCGTGCGCGCTCGATCAGGTCCTCGACGCCCTTCGCGGCGGCCTGGCGCTTGTGGAAATCGCGCACCGTCTGGGCAAGTTCGCCGCGCGCATGGCCACGGCCGAAGCTGAAGCCCGCGAGATTGGCGTCGACGGATTTGCCGGCATGACGGATCGCCGCCTCGAACGCCGCATCGGGAATCGGCAGCTTGCCCGAGCCCGCGAGCGCGCCCAGCAGCACGGCGTTCAGCACGCTGCCCGCCTCCTCCGCTGCCTGGTCCATGTCGAACAGGATCTGTGTCCGGCTGCGCTCCTTCACCACGCGCAGCAAGCGGCCGACATCGAAGCTGCCGTCGCCCATCGCCGAACGCTCGCCGATCGACAGCACGCGGTGCGTCGAGGCGATCAGGGTGGTGCGGTCGGGCGTGACGAAGCCGTTGAAGATCATGCGGCCAGCCTCGAGCAGCTCGCTCGCCAGCGCCACGTCGACCTCGCCGATGGCCGGATTGAGCGCCAGCACCGCAGCTTGCGGCGCCGTCGTCGGCATCACTTCCAGGTAATAGGTCGTGGCGCCGGTGCGTTGCGCCACGCCCGGGATCTGCGTCGCCTGCACGCCCAGCCCGTGGCTTTGCGCGGCGGCCACGATCCAATCGCACAGCACGCCGCCACCGTCGCCGCCCAGCGCGCCGATCAGGATGGTGACGGGTTTAGGCACCCGCCATGGCTCCGATGATCGAAGCGCGCATCCGCCACTTCAGGCGATCCCACCATGTGGCGTTCTGCACGATGTCGGCCCGGTAGAAGGATGGACAGAGCACGGCCGCATCGGCGACCTCGCCGCAGAGACCGCAACCGACGCAGCCGTTGTTCACATGCGCGATAGGATCGGAACGCAGCGGATCGGGGCTGGGCTTGACCACGAGCGACGGGCAGCCCGAGAGCCGGATGCAGGAGTGATCGCCGGTGCAGACCTCGTCATCGACGCCGTAGCGCGTGCGCACGACGCGCTCGCCGGCCTTCAGTTGCGCGGCGATCTGCGGGCGGATGCGGCGCTGGCGGGCGAGCTGGCATTCGCCGTCGGCCACGATGACCTTGAGGCCGTCCTCCTTGGTGTTCATTGCCTCGCGCAGGCTCTTGAGCATGGTGGCGACGTTGTAGGTGCGAATGGTGCGCAGCCACTTCACGCCCATCGCCTGCAGCGTGGCAGCGATGTCCGATGTCGTCTCGCCGTCGCGACGGTTGCCGGCGGTGTTGGGAATGAACTGCGCGCCGGTGGCCGAGGTGTAGCCGTTCTGCATGATGACCAGCACGCGGTCGCCGCGGTTGAACATCGACGAGGCCACGCCCGACAGCAGGCCGTTGTGCCAGAAGCCGCCGTCGCCCATCACCGAGATGGTGCGCTTCTGCATCACCGGCGCTACGGCACCCGCAGCGGCCAGCGACATGCCGAAGCCCAGGATGGAGTTGCCGAGGTTGAACGGCGCCAGGGTGGCGAAGGAGTGACAGCCGATGTCGCTCGAGATGTGAACCTTGCCGACTTCGCGCTCCAAAAGCTTGATCGCCGAGAACACCGGTCGCTCGGGACAGCCGGTGCAGAAACCCGGCGGACGCAGCGGCAGCGGACCGCCCAGCAGGCGCTGCGCCTCGGTACGGCCAGCCCGCGCCGCCTCGAAGCGCTCGCGCGGCTTTGAAAGATCGATGTCGTTGGCCGACTGGGCGAAGAACTTCAGCAGGCCCTCGGTCACCACCTCCGCGGTGTACTCGCCGGCCATCGGCAGCACGTCCTTGCCGTAGATCTTCGTGTCGACGTCGCGCTTGCGCAAGGTAGCGTGAATCGCCTGCTCGATGTAGTCGGGCGCACCCTCCTCGACGATCAGCACGGCGCGCTTGCCGCGGCAGAAGTCGACGATCTGGTCGGGCACCAGCGGATGGGTAACGTTCAGCACCAGCGTCGGCACCGTGCCGTCGAGTTCCAGCCGGTCCACCCCGCGCATCAGCACGTTGGTGATGCCGCCCTGAACGATGATGCCGAGGTCGGAACGCTCGCCGGCCAAAAGCTCGTTGAGGCCATGCTCGACGATGAAGCGTTGCGCGGCGGGCTGGCGGACCTCGACCTTGATCTTCTCGTGGGCGTAGGTCGAGGGCGGGTGCGAGATGCGGTCGTAGTTGTGCGCCGCCGGCTCGGCCAGGCGATGATTGCGCGAGATCGCCGGCGCCACGTTGTCCTTGGCGACAAATTCACCCGTGACGTGGCAGGCGCGGATGCGCAGGTCCATCATGACCGGCGTGTTGGTCGCCTCGGAAAGCTCGAAGGCCAGTTCGGTGCAGCGCACCATGGTCGGCAGGTTGGGCCGCGGGTCCATCAGCCAGACCGATGACTTCAGCGCATAGGCGTGGGTGCGCTCCTGGATGACCGAGGCGCCCTCGCCGTAATCCTCGCCGACCACGATCAGCGCACCGCCGATCACGCCGGGCGAGGCGAGGTTGGACAGCGCATCGGCCGCGACGTTGGTGCCGACGATCGACTTCCAGGTGACGCAGCCGCGGATCGGGTAGTTGATCGAGGCGCCGAGAAGTGCCGCCGCCGAGGCCTCGTTGGTACAGGTTTCGAGGTGGACACCGAGTTCGTCCAGAAGGTCCTGCGATTCGACCAGCACGTCGACCAGATGCGAGACCGGCGCTCCCTGATAGCCGCCGACATAGCCGACGCCCGACTGCAGGATCGCCTTGGTGACGGCCAGGATGCCCTCGCCGCGGAACATCTCGCCGTCGCCGAGACGCAGCGACTGCACCTCGTCGCGGAACGAGCGTTCCGGGTTGGTGCGTTGGGCGACGGGAATCTGGTCCGGCGGTTGGTCGAGCATGTCCGGATTATAGGCGCTAACGGCGGGTCCGACGATCCCGTTTGACGTCGCGCACGCCGGCTGCACGGGCCTTGGCCAGCATCGCGCGGAACGGCGCCAGCAGGCGGTCACGCAGCGTCGGATCGGCTTCCAGCGCCGCCAGCGCCAGTGCCGCGGCTTCCAGGGTCGAGACGGCGTCGGGCCGCGCCTCCTTGCGCAGGTTGCCGTAGAGTGACGGCCCGTCCGGCACGACAACGAAGCGCCGCAGTTTGGTCAGCCAGGCATTGCGCCACCACAGCGCCTTGGCCTGCGCCCAGTTGCCGTCGAGCACGATCAGGCCCTTCAAGTCGGCGCGTCCCGCCTGCTGGTCGGAAAAGGCCTCGCCCTTGCGGTCGACGGCGACCAGCGGTCCCAGCCCGGCGGTATGCGCCGAGCCGAGATAGAGCACACCCCAGTCCTTGGCGTCGGCCGGCCGGCCCAGCGCATGGCCGAGATTTCGCCATGACAGCCCGACCGCGAGCTTTGAATTGGCCAGCGTGGCGCAGAGCAGCCCGGCCGTGCCCAGAACGTGGTCCTGCTCCTGCGGATGCTGCAGCACCAGCACGGCGACCTTGTTGTCGACGGTTTCGGACATGCGCGGACATATAGACCTTTCGGCGCTAAGCTGTCGCCCCATGAGCATTGCCATCTTCGCCTATGCCAGCGTCACCAAGCTGCCGTCCGAAGCCTAGGACAACGTCGTGATCGGCGGATCCCACACCGCGATCTTTGCCGCCTATATATCCGCCAAGGGCGGCGCGCGGGCGGCGATCCATCACGATGCCGGGATCGGGCTCGACGAGGCCGGCATCGGCGACGGCAACGATGTCCCGGCGCGCGGCATCATCAGCCGCACCAACGCGCTCGCGGCCGCCTGCGGCGTGGCGCCGGGCATGACCTGCCGCGACGCCGCCGAGCGGCTGAAGGCGGCACCCTGGCCGCACCAGGTGCCGCCGCCGCAGGCCGAGGGCCGGCACGTCGTCGAGAGCTTCGCCTGCCTCGATTCGGCAACGCTGATGCTGCCCGAAGATCGCGGCCGGATCGTCGCCACCGGCAGCCACGGCGCGCTCAATTCGGGCGACGCCACGGCGCCGTTCGGCCCCAAGCTCATCTTCTTCAACGATGCCGGCTTCGGCGCCGAACGCGCCGGCGCCTCGGGCCTCGCAATCCTCGACAAGGCCGGCGTTGCCGGCGCCACGGTGGGAACGCTGTCGGCCCGGATCGGCGATGGCCGCTCCACCTTGCAGGACGGAATGATTTCCGCGGTCAACGAGGCGGCGCAACGGCTGGCGCCCGCATTGGCGATAGCGCCCTTGCGCTGGCCCGCGCCGTGGCCGAAAAAGCTGCCTAGGCACGATTGGGGAGCATCCGCCGGCATGGCCAGTGTGAACGTCAAGTCTGAGATCGCGGGCAACGTCTGGAAGATCCAGGTGAAGGCCGGCGACAAGGTCGAGTTCGAGGGCGAGCTGATGATCCTCGAATCGATGAAGATGGAAATCCCCGTGCTGTCGCCCAAGGCCGGCACCGTCAAGGAAATCCGCGTCTCGGAAGGCGAAGTCATCGGCGAGGGGCACCTGGTCGCGATCCTGGATGTCTAGCCAGTCCATCGCCGTCGACGTCCTGCGGCTCTGGGCGCCGACGAACCTCAGGAAGGTCGCGGCCGGCGTCGCGCTGTGCGCCGTCATCGCCGCCATTGCCTTCACCGCCGACCTGCGCGGCTGGCTGCGCTACGGCACGGTCTGGCTGCCGCCGCTGATCTTGACGCTGGTCATCGGCATGGCACTGCAGCCACTGTCGAACAGGACGGCGCTGAAACCCGGCCTCGAATTCGCCGGCCGCACGCTTTTACGCGTCGGCGTCGCCCTGTTCGGCGCGCGACTGACGCTGGGCCAGCTCGTCGATGACGGCATGATGCCGATCCTGGTGGCCGCCGCCGCCGTCGCCTGCACCATCGGCTTCGGCGCCTGGGCCGCGCGCCTGTTTGGCCTCAGCCGCGATTTCGGCCTGCTGACCGGCTGCGCCACCGGCGTCTGCGGCGCGGCGGCGGCAATGGCGGCCTCGGCAGTGCTGCCCAAGCACGAGAATTCCGACCGCGACCTCGCCTTCACCGTGATGGGCGTCAACTTCATCAGCACCGTGGTCATGGTGCTCTACCCACCGCTGCGCGAGATGCTGGGCTACTCGCTGTTCGAGATGGGCATGTTTTTAGGCGGCGCCATCCACGACGTGGCCCAGGTCGCGGGCGCGGGCCAGACGCTCGGCCCCCAGGTTTTAGCCGACGCCATCATCACCAAGCTGCTGCGCGTGGCCTTCCTGCTGCCGGCCGTGACCGGCATCGCCTGGTGGGTGGCGCGCGGCGGTGCCGCCGTCGGTTCGGCGCGCCCTGCCCCGCCGATATTCCTGTTCGGCTTTTTGGCATTAGCCGCACTCAACTCGATGGGCGTTATCCCCGGCAACATCCGCGATCTCGTGGCGCAGGTCTCCTCGTTCCTGATCATCACTGCCATCGCAGCCCTAGGCATGAAGACCTCGCTGCTGGCGCTCGCCCGCATCGGCATGGCGCCGGTGATGCTGCTGATCGCCGAGACGGTGTTCATAGGCCTTCTCGTGGTCGGCCTGATCTACGGTCTGCGCAGCTTCGGGATGTAGTCAGCGCACTGCGCGTCCTTGAGGCTGTAGAGCTTCACGATCAGTTCCCGGGCTTCGTCCCCGTGGCCTTCACAACCGCGCCCCAGGTTTCGATTTCCTTGGCGATGAAGGCTGAGAACTCCGCCGGCGTGCCGGGTGCGGGGATCGAGGCGCGCTCCTCGATGCGCTTGATGATCTCCGGCCGGCGCAGCTCGGCCTGCACGTCAGCGCTGATCTTGGCCACGATTTCCGGCGGCGTCTTGGCAGGTGCTGCGAGCCCCGACCAGCCGGCGGCGTCGAAGCCCGGGATCGTGTCGGCGATCGGCGGGATGGTATCGAGCGGCGCCGGCGCCCGCTTGGCCGTCGTGACCGCGAAGGCCTTGACCCGCTTGTCAACGATATGGCTAAACGCCGCCGCCGTGCTGTCCATCATCAGCTTGACGTGGCCGCCCAGCAGATCGCTCATCGCCGGCCCGCTGCCCTTGTAGGGCACGTGCACGATGTCGATCCCGGCCTTGAGCTTGAACAGCTCCATACTGAGATGCTGCGAGGTGCCCGGCCCGGCCGAGGCGTAGGAGTGCTTGCCCGGTTCGGCCTTGGCCAGCGCGATCAGTTCGGCCAGCGAGTTCGCCGGGAAGCTCGGATGCGCCACGATGACCAGCGGCGCCAGGAAGATGTTGGTGAGCGGGATGAAGTCGACCAGCGGCTTGTACGGCAGGTCGGGGAAGAGGCTCGGATTGACGCCGAAGGTGCCGCTCGACACGACCATGATGGTGTAGCCGTCGGGTGCCGCGAGCCGCGCCGTCTCGGTGGCGGGAATACCGCTGCCGCCGGCCTTGTTCTCGACCACGACCTGCTGCTTCCACACCTCGGTCATGCGCTCGGCGACCAGGCGGGCGAAGATATCGGCCGCCTGTCCCGGCGGAAACGGCACGATGAAGCGGACGGGCTTGGTCGGCCATGGCGCCGGCTGGGCAATCGCCGGCGCTGCAAGGGCGGTGCCCATCATGGCGAGAGCGCTGCGCCTGCCGATACGTGCTTTCATACTCTTCTCCCTATTCACTTGCAGGCCAACACGCCACTAGTTGCCCGGCTTGGTGCCCGTGGCCTTTACCACCTCGGCCCAGGTCGCGATATCCTTGGCGATGAAGGCGGCGAACTCCGCCGTCGTGGTCGGCGCCGAAAGCGTTGCCCGCTCCTCAAACTTGCGCAGCATGGCAGGCTCGCGCAGCACCGCCGTCACGTCGGCGTTGACCTTCTCGACTATATACCGCGGCGTCCTGGCCGGCGCCACCAGTCCCGACCAGCCCGCCGAATCGTAGCCCGGCACGGACTCGCCGATCGACGGAACCGACTCGAGCGGCGGCGGTACGCGCTTGGCCGTCGTGACGCCCAGCGCCTTGATGCGGCCGTCGCGGATCGCGCTGAGCGACGAGGCGGTCGAGTCCATCATCAGCTTGACGTGACCGCCCAGCAGGTCGGCCAGCGCCGGGCCGCTGCCCTTGTAGGGCACGTGCACGATGTTGAGGCCGGCCTTGAGCATGAACAGCTCCATGCTGAGATGCTGCGCCGTGCCCGGCCCGGCCGAGGCGTAGGAATGCTTGCCCGGCTCCTTCCTGGCGAGCGCGATCAGCTCGGCAACCGTGCTGGCGGGAAAGCTGGGATGGGCCACGATCACCAGCGGCCCGCGGATGATGTTGGTGATCGGCACGAAGTCGACCAGTGGCTTGTAGGGCAGGTCGGGATAGAGGCTTGGATTGACCCCGAAGGTGCCGCTGGTCGCGACCACCAGCGTGTAGCCATCCGGCGTCGCCGCCTTGCCGGCCTCTATGCCCGGGATGCCGCCGCCGCCGCCCTTGTTCTCGACCACGACCTGCTGCTTCCAGATCTCGGTCAGCCGCTCCGCCACCAGCCGGGCGAAGATGTCGGCCGCCTGGCCGGGCGGGAACGGCACGATGATGCGCACCGGCTTGTTGGGCCAGGGCGCCCCCTGTGCAAACGCCGGCGCGATGGCCGGTGCAGCCAGCAGTGTGCCTGCGGCCACGGCAGTTCGGAGCGCCGTACGGCGCGTCACTCGTGCAGTCATGTGTCCTCCCGTATTTTCTTGAGGTGGACGGTAGAGCGCGATTGACCTGGATGGAACCGTTATCGGCAGAGAAACAACGCCACCCCCTCATCTTGAGGAGCGGCCACAGGCCGCGTCTCGAAGGATGGGCACAAGCACCGCGCCCGTTACCCATCCTTCGAGACGCTCGCTGAAGGCGCATGTGAATGCGCCGACTCGCTCCTCAGGAAGAGGTTGGCGTCAGTTGGCGGGCTTGGTGCCGGTGGCGCGCACGGCCTGCGCCCAGATCTCGAGCTCCTTGCGGATGAAAGCCGAGAATTCCGCCGGCGTGCCGCCGGCCGGCGTCGTGCCGTTGTCTCCCAATTCGCGCACGACAGCGGTTTCGCGTAGCACGGCCTGGACGTCGATGGCGACCTTCAGAACGATCTCCGGTGGGGTCTTGGCCGGTGCCGCAATGCCACCCCAGGCCGCCACGTCGAAGCCCGTTATCGTGTCGGCGATCGGCGGAATGAAATCGAGCGGCGGCAGGGCGCGGCGCGCCGTCGTGACGGCGAAGGGTTTGGCCTTGCTGTTGCGGATCGTCGCCATCAGGGCGACGGCGGTGTCCATGATCACGCGGACTTCGCCCGCGACGAGAGCGTTCACGGCGGCAGCGCTTCCGACATAAGGCACGTGCGCGATATCGAGCCC
>CAMDQJ010000078.1 GCA_945905835.1 Asaia bogorensis | reverse complement strand
CTCCAGTGGCGCGTCATTCCTTGATTGTGACAAAGACGTGCCACTGGAGTGGCGCGCCCCCGGCAAGAGGGGGATTGTCACCCCAGCCGGCATGGGCGTACCAACGCCCGCGAAAGCGGGGCGTCCCATGACAGCGGCCAAGACAGCGGCAAGCGAACTCAAGATCGTCTTCGAACAGGCGGGCGGCGACCAGGCCCAGCTCGTGCGCGACCGGCTCGACATGTACAACATCGGCATCACCGGCGTGTCGGCCTACTATCCGGTCAACTTCTTCGTGAAGAACGAGCGCGGCGAGGTGATGGGCGGATTGCTGGGCGGCATCTGGGGCGGCTGGTTGCACATCACGTTTCTCTGGATGGACGAGGCGGTCCGCGGCAAGCGCTGGGCGACCAAGCTGATGGACGAGGCCGAAGCCCTGGCCCGCGAGCGCCATTGCCATTCCATCGAACTCGACACCCATTCCTTCCAGCCCGCCCGTTCTACGAAAAGCGCGGCTACGAGGTCTACGGCACGCTCGACGACTATCCGAAGGGGCATAAGAAGTTCTTCTTGAGGAAGAAGCTCTGAAAAAATCTGTCGTCCTGAGCGTAGCGAAGGACCTCACTGAACGATCAGACACGGAACTGTGAACTAAGGACTGTGTCCTTTGCGCGCGTGAGATCCTTCGCTTCGCTCCAGGGCGGGGGTTACCCCGCCCGCGATGACAGCTTGAGCTCCTTCAACTTCTTGTCGATCGCCAGAAGGTCGAGCCAGCTCTGACGCTTGCTCGCAGGCGTGCGCAGCAAATACGCGGGATGGAACGTCGGCATGGTGGGGATTTCCGCGCCATCGGCCAGGCGATAGCTCGTCCACTTGCCGCGCAGGCGCATGATGCCGTCGGTGGTGTCGAGCACGGCCTTGGCGGCGACGCCGCCGGCCAGCACTAAAAGCTTCGGGCGGGCGAGCTCGATGTGGCGGCGGGTGAAGGCGAGGCACATCGCCTGTTCGGCCAGGGTCGGCGTGCGGTTGCCGGGCGGGCGCCAGAAGAGAATGTTGGTGATGTAGAAGCCGCCGTTCCGGTCGAGGCCGATCGACCCCATCATGCGGTCCATGAGCTGGCCGCTTACGCCGACGAACGGCTTGCCCAGCCGGTCCTCGTCGCCGCCCGGCGCCTCGCCCACGATCATGACCGGCGCACCCGGTGCGCCGTCGGCGAATACCGTGTTCTTGGCGGTGCGCTTCAGCGCGCAGCCTTCGAAGCCGCGTACCGCGGCTTCGAGTTCCTCGAGGCTGTTGCAGCGTTCGGCCAGTGCCCGGGCATCCTCGACAACCTGCGGCGATTCGAGCGGCACCGGTGCGCGCGGCGGCGTCGCTTGCGGCGGCGGCGCGATGGGCCGAATAGGTGTGAGCGCTGCGATGCCTGTCGAAGCGGGGGCTGTCGGAGCGGGAGCCGCCGGCACAGGCGCGACGACAGGTGCTGCAAAGCGGTCGATCGCCTCCTCGCCGATGGCCTCGTCGACGCCATGATCGACGTACCATTTCAGCAGCTCGGCCATCTCCTCGCGCGAGGGAGCTGCCTCGTTCATCCCAGCTGCTTCAGGAAAGCGCCGAGGATCGGGGCCCACATCGCGGCATCCGCGTGGCTTGCCATGTGTCCCTTGTCCGACGGCATCTCGACATAGGTGATGTCGATCCCGGCCTTGCGCATTTCGAGCGCGTAGGCGGCGCAGGCGGTGAGGTCGAACAGCTTGTCGGTCTTGGAGATGACGTAGAGCACCCTGGTCTGCTTCAGCCCATCGTACCGGTGCGTGATGTCGAAACCGTCGATCGCACGGCGCAGCGTGACCAGCGAATGGCCGTCATAGATCTTTGCCCAGCTCTTCGCGGCGATCTTGGCTTCGGCTTCGCCCTGGCCGTAGTTCAGCAGCGTCTCGTAGCGGATCTGTTCGAGCGTGGCCGGGATGCCGCCATTCTCGTAGTACCAGCCGCCGTTCCAGTTCGGATCGCCGGCGAGGCGCTTCTGCAGCTGCTCGAGCCCGCCACCTCGCGACGGCGCGCGCGGTGCCGTGACTGAAGCCGCGATGCCTTTCATGAAGCCGGGATGGGATGCCGCCCACTGGAACGACTGGAAGCCGCCCATCGAGGGGCCGATCACCGCCACCAGGCTCTTCAGCCCGAGCGAATCGACTAGCAGCTTCTGGCTGGCGACCATGTCGCGCAGCGTGATCTCGGGGAAGGTCGGACCGTAGGGCCTCTTCGTCCGGGGATCGATCGTGTTCGGTCCCGAACTGCCATGCGCGGAGCCCAGCGCGTTGACCGACACCACGAAGTATTTGTTGGTATCGATGGCCTTGCCGGGGCCGATCAGCCCGTCGAACCAGCCGGCCGAGCCCTCGGGCACGCCGCGGCCCTGCTTGCCCTTGGCGTTTTTGCCTGCGGCATGATGGCTGGAGGTGTAGCCGTGCACCATCAGGATGGCGTTGTCGCGTGCCGGCTGCAGCGTGCCGTAGGTCTCGTAGGCCAGTTCAAGCGTGGGCAGGATCTGCCCGTTTTCGAGGCGGAAATCACGTGCTGTGAAGAGCTTGCTCTCGATATCGTTGAGGTCGGCCACGTGAATTCCCCTTCCGCTGGGTGGCGATTCCACCCCCGACAGGCTATCTAATTTCGCAGGATCGCCGTCGCAAGACGGCGCGTCCACCGGGAAAAGCTGTTCTAGGACGAGACGGGCATGGCGCGCGAGGCGATGGAGTACGACGTGGTGATCGTTGGCGGCGGCCCGGCGGGCCTGTCGGCGGCGATCCGGCTAAAACAGCTCGCGGCCGAACGCAACCACGAGGTCTCCGTCTGTGTGCTCGAAAAGGGCTCGGAGATCGGCGCCCATATTCTCTCCGGCGCCGTGGTCGATCCGATCGGCTTGAACGAGCTGATCCCCGACTGGAAGGAAAAGGGCGCGCCGCTCGAGACCCAGGTGAGCGACGACCAGTTCCTGTGGCTGACCAAGGCCGGCTCGTTCCGCTTCCCCAATTTTAGCCTGCCGCGGCTGATGAACAATCACGGCAACTACATCGTCAGCCTCGGCAATGTCTGCCGCTGGCTCGGCCAGCAGGCCGAGGCGCTGGGTGTCGAGATCTATCCGGGCTTTGCCGCTTCAGAGGTGCTCTACGACGAGGACGGCGCGGTGACCGGCGTCGCCACCGGCGACATGGGCGTGTCCAAGACCGGCAAGCACAAGGCCGGCTACACGCAGGGCATGGAGCTGCATGCCAAGTACACGCTGATCGCCGAGGGCGTGCGCGGCTCGCTGGCCAAGCAGCTCATGACCAAGTTCGATCTGCGCGCCGGCGTCGATCCGCAGAAATTTGGCATCGGCATCAAGGAGCTGTGGCAGGTCGATCCGGCCAAGTTCAAGAAGGGCTTGGTCGTGCACTCGCAGGGCTGGCCGCTCACCGAGACCGGCAGCGGCGGCGGCTCGTTCATGTACCACTTCGACGACAACCTCGTGTCGATCGGCTTCGTGGTGCATCTCTCCTACGAAAACCCCTACCTCTCGCCGTTCGACGAGTTCCAGCGCTTCAAGACCCATCCCGACGTCGCCAAGTATTTGCTGGGTGGCAAGCGCCTCGCCTATGGCTCGCGCGCCATCAACGAAGGCGGCATCCAGTCGATTCCCAAGCTCACCTTCCCCGGTGGCGCTCTGGTCGGCTGCTCGGCGGGCTTTGTGAACGTGCCGCGCATCAAGGGCAGCCACAACGCCATCAAGAGCGGCATGCTGGCTGCAGAAGCGGCGTTCGAGGCGCTGGCCGCCGGCAAGGAAGGCCGCGACGAGCTCACCGCCTATACCGACAAGGTGCGCAAGTCGTGGATCTGGAAGGATCTCGACAAGGTGCGCAATGTGAAGCCGGCGCTGCGCTGGGGCACCATCCTGGGCACGATCTATGGCGGCTTCGACATGTGGATGCACGATCTCGGCATCCGCCTGCCGTGGACGCTGCATCACAAGAAGGCCGATCACGAAACACTGCGTCCGGCCAAGGAATTCCAGCCGATCCTGTACCCTAGGCCCGACGGTGTATTGAGCTTCGACAAGCCCTCGTCGGTGTTCCTGTCGAACACCAACCACGAGGAGGACCAGCCGGTTCACCTCAAGCTCAAGGACCCCTCGATCCCGATCGCGGTCAATCTGCCGCTTTACGCCGAGCCCGCGCAACGCTATTGCCCGGCCGGCGTTTACGAAGTGGTCACCAACGACAACGGCCAGCCGCGCTTCCAGATCAACGCGCAGAATTGCGTTCACTGCAAAACCTGCGACATCAAGGATCCGGCGCAGAATATCGAGTGGACCGTGCCCGAAGGCGGCGGCGGCCCCAATTACCCCAACATGTGATGGGCTCAGTTAATGGACGTACGTAAATCTTCAGTCGCCCTGCTCGGAGCGGCGCTCACCCTGATCGCCGTCGATGTGGCAGCACAGTCGGCGCCGCAGCGCGGCCGGGCTCCCGTGATCTCGCTGAGCGGCCGCTATCTTGCCGCCCGCGTGGCCGAGCAGGACCACGACTACGACATGGCGGCCGAGCAGTTCGACCTGGCGCTGATCCAGACCCCGAGCGATCCGGAACTGCAGTACTCGGCCTTTCGCCTGCGGCTTTATGCCGGGCGCATCGAGGCCGCGGCCCAGCTCGCGCCGATGGTGCTGGCGCAGAAGCCCGGCGACGGCTTCGCCAACCTCGTGCTGGCGACGCAGCAGATCAAGAAGGGCGACTACCGCGCGGCCGAGCAGCAGCTCGAGCGCATCGGCTCGGAGAACCAGCTCGGGACCCTCAAGGACTATGTCTCGGCCTGGCTCAAGGCCGGCCAGAAGGACTTTCCGGCAGCGCGGGTCTTTCTCGCCAAGCTGAAGCCCGCCGCCGGCGAGCGCGCTGAGGCGCCGTCGCTGGTGATCGAGGCGCAGGTCAACGAGCTGGCGGGCGATCGCGCCGCCGCCGAGGCCAAGTATCGCAAGGCGCTCGACCTCGACCGCTCCGGGCTGCGCACGACCACGGCGGCGGCCGATGGCCTGCGCCGGCTGGGCAAGACCGACGAGGCGCGCACGATCCTCAAGACCTATGGCGAGAAGTACAGCGACTCGGTCGTCATGGACGGGCTGACCGCGGCCAACGCGCCGGCGCCCAAGCCACCGACGCCGGCATCGGGCATTGCCGAGATCCTGTTCGACATCGGCGGCATCCTGGGCTCCGACCCGCGCAACCAACGCGCCGACCTGGCGCTGATCTTCCAGCTCCTGACCGTCGAGCTGCGGCCGGATCACGATTTCGCCTGGCTGATGATCTCCGGCCTCTACGAGCAGTTCCAGCGGCCGCAGAAGGCGGTGGCGGTGCTGGCCAAGATCGGGCCGGCCTCGCCGTTGTCGTGGCAGGCCCGCCTGCGCATGGCGGCGCTCGACGCCCAGGAAAATCGCCTCGACCAGGCGATCACCCGTCTGCGGGCGCTGATCGCCGAGAAGCCCGAGCGCATCGACGCGGCGCTCACCCTGGCCGACCTGCTGCGCGGCAAGGAGCGCTATGCCGATTCGGTCGCCGCCTACAACACTGCGATCTCACGGCTGAAGACCGTCGAGGAGCGCCATTGGCCGATCTATTTCGGTCGGGGCATCGTGCTGGAGCGCACCAAGCAGTGGCCCAAGGCCGAGGCCGACATGAAGAAGGCGCTCGAGCTCTCGCCCGAGCAGCCCTATGTGCTGAACTATCTCGGCTACAGCTGGATCGACCAGGGGCTCAATCTCGACGAAGGCATGAAGATGCTGATGCGCGCGACAGAGCTGCGGCCCGACGACGGCGCGATCTCCGACAGCGTCGGCTGGGCCTATTACCGCCTCGGCCAGTTCGACGCCGCGGTCGAATGGCTGGAGCGGGCGAGCGAGCAGAAGGGCGACGACGCCACCATCGTCGAGCATCTCGGCGACGCCTACTGGCATGTCGGCCGCCACCGCGAGGCGCGCTTCCAGTGGGAGCGCGCGCTGCACCAGAAGCCCGACAAGGACCGCGTGCCGGTGATCAACGACAAGCTCGCCAAGGGCCTCGACGCCAGCAACGACAAGCCGACCGTCTACGAGAAATCCGGCGACAAGAAGCAAGGCGGTTGAGTTCTCTTGCTCGCGCGAAAATCAATCTATGGTTGAACATCACCGGCCGCCGCGCCGACGGCTACCACCTGGTCGAGTCCCTGGTCGCCTTCGCCGACCTCGCCGACACCATCGAGGTCGCGCCCTCCGACCGCCTGTCCCTCGAGATATCGGGACCGCAAGCCGGCACCCTTTCGCGTGATCCAGACAATCTCATACTTCGCGCCGCCCGCCACCTCGCCGACCGCGCCGGCGTCGCCCCCCGCGCCGCCATCAAGCTCGACAAGAACATCCCCATCGCCGCCGGCCTCGGCGGCGGCTCGGCCGACGCGGCGGCGACGCTGCAGGCGCTGAGCGACCTGTGGCGCGTGGCCCTGCCGGTCGAGGAACTGTTCGATCTCGCCCAGCGCCTCGGCGCCGACGTGCCGATGTGCCTGGCCGGCCGCACGGCACTGGTGTCGGGCATCGGCGAGAAGCTGGCGTCGGCGCCGCCGCTGCCGGCCTGCGGCCTGCTGCTGGTCAATGCCGGTGTGGCGCTGGCGACCGCCAAGGTCTTCGCCGCCCGTCGCCGCGGCTTCTCCCTGACCAATCCGCTGGAAACGCCGTGGCGCGATCTCACCGACTTCACTGAGGCGCTGGCCGCGCGCGGCAACGACCTCGCCGATGCCGCGATCTCGGCACAGCCGGTCGTTGCCGACGTGCTGGCCGCCCTGCGCGCCGGCGACGGCGTGCGCTACGCCGCGATGAGCGGCAGTGGCGCCACCTGCTTTGCCCTTTATGACGATACCGCCCGTGCGGCCCGCGCGGCCGAAGCCCTGCCCGCCGCGTGGTGGCGGCATGTCGGTCGCTTCGCCTAGCGCTGCATCAGGCCGCGCATTTCCTTCAGCGAGTCGAACAGCGCCTTGCTGGGCTCGCCGCTTTCCTTCAGTCCGCTGGCGCGTTGGTAGTCGCGAATGGCCGTGTGCGTCGCCGGCCCGAGCTGACCGTCGGCCTTCGCGCCATAGAATTTGAGCTCGCCCAGTATACCCTGGATCGCCTTTACCTGATCGGCCGTCGCCGCAGGCCAGGCGTTGGGATCGGCCTTGGCGATGTCGACCGACGTCGGCGGCGGCGGTGGCGGGGGAAGGCCGATATTGACCTGCGGTGCGGGCTTGTCTTCCACGATCTTCGGCGGCTCCGGCTTGGGCGGGTCGACACGGGCCGGCGCCGGCTTCGCGGGCTCGGCTTTCGCTTCCGGCTTCGGCGGCTCCGGCTTGTCCGGTTCGGTCTTCGCCGTCTGAGGGGGCGCGGCTTGAGGCGGCGGGGCGGGCAGGGGTGAATTCGCCACCGTGTCGCGGCGGGCGAGCGCATCCTTCAACGCGCCGAACACCTCCTTGGTCGGCTCGCCGTTCTCACGCAGGCTGGCGCTGCGCTGGAACTCGCGGATCGCCGCGCGCGTCACCGGGCCCATGGCACCGTCCGGCTTCTCGCGCAGCAGCTTCAGGTCGAACAGCGCCTGTTGGACAACGCGGATCTGGTCGCCGGCAGTGGCTGGCCAGCCCGGCGGATCAGCCGGCGGCGTCGGCGCCGCGGACTGCGCCGGTGCGTCGGTAGCCTGGACCTGGGGAGTGGCGGTGATCGAAAGCGCATCGACGATCTGCTTGAACTCCGACTGGCCCAGCCGCTGGGCGCGCTCCAGTTCGGCCGGTGTCATCGTGCGCTGCAGGGCCTGGGCGCGCTGCATTGCCGTCTTGATCAGCGGCGTGTCGGTTCCACGGCTGACCTGGCGCTCGAACTCGGCGGTGATGGCAAACCAGGCGAGCGCCATCGCCGGATCCTTGGCGCCGGCATCGCCGCGCTCATAGATGTCGCCCAGGGTGAACATCGAGGCCGCCATGCCGAGCTTGGCCGCCGCCCGCAGGAGCACGATCGCCTCGGGCACGTTGCGCGCCGAGCCTTTGCCGTCGCGCAGCAGCAGCGCCAGATTGTGCTTGGCCATCGGCACGTTGGCGTCGGAGGCCTTGCGGTACCATTCGGCGGCGCGCGTCGAGTCGCGCTCGACCACGAAGCCGCGCTCGTACATCACGCCGACATTGAAGGCCGATTGCGACGAGCCGAGTTGGGCGGCACGCACCAACCAGCCGGCGCCGGCCTGCTGGTCCTTGACCACGCCCATGCCCTGCACGAGGCGGCGGGCCATTTCCTCCATGGCGGGAATTTCGTTGGCCTCGGCACGGCTCTTCAGCTCCTCGATCGCCACCGTCGCCCAGTCGGCAGGTGCGGCGGTTGCGCCGGGTTTGGCGTCGGCTTTGGACGCTTCCGGAGCAGGCGCCGGCCCGGAGACGTCGGCCGATGTCGGCGGCGGCGGCGCCTCGGCTTTGGGGACGTTTATAGCCACTTCTCGACCTGGCGTGGCGGCCGGCGGCGCGGTTGCCGTTACCGGTGTCGGCGGCGGTGCGGTCGGCGCCGGGGTCGAGCCGTCGGTGAACCACGCCGTCAGGCCGACGCCCAACAGGAGAACGCCAACACCCGCGACGGCCAACCCGCGCCGACCGAGCGCCACGGGTTTGGCGGCAAGGTGCTTGGGCCAGTTCAGCTCCTTCATGTCCGAACCATAGCCGACCGATACCGAACCACCAATAACGCGGTCAGGAGCAGAACCGCACCGGCCTGATGGGCGGTCGCGAGCGCGATGTTGACGCCGCTCAGGATGGTGCCGATTCCAAGGCCAAGCTGCAGCAGCGCCATGCCCGACGCGAGCCATGCCTCGGGCCGCCGCGCACGGATCGGCAGTGCCAGGACGCCCAGCACCAGCAGCATCGCCAGCCAGCGATGGATGAATTGTATCGTCGTGCCGTTCTCGAACGGATTGATCCACCACGGCGACAGATCGAACAGACCGGGCGGGATCCAGTAACCCGACATGGTGGGAAAGGTGTTGTGTGCAGTGCCGGCGCGTAAACCGGCCATCAGGGCGCCCCAGGTGAGCACGACAAACAGCAGGCCGATCAGCGACGCGGCTTTGCGCGCCGTGCGGGGATCGTCGCGTTGAGCGGCCTGGCGCCCGAGCGTGAGGATCAGCCAGACCGTGTAGGCGTAGACCGCCACGGCAAGCAGCAGGTGGGCGGCAAGCCGGTAGTGGCTGACTGACGGCCGGTCGACCAGGCCGGACGCCACCATCGCCCAGCCCAGCGCGCCCTGCAGGCCGCCCAGGACCAGCAGCGCCAGCAATCGCGGCTTCAGCCATGGCGTCAGGCATCGGCGCCACCAGAACCAGGCCAGCGGCAGGGCGAAGGCAAGCCCGATCAAGCGGCCCCACAGGCGATGCAGATACTCGAGCCAAAAGATTTGCTGGAAATCGCCGACCGCGAAATCGCGATTGATCAAACGGCCCTGCGGCGAGGAAAGATATTTCTGCAGCTCGGCATGCCATGCTGCCTCGGACAGCGGCGGCAGCCAGCCGGTGACGGGCTTCCACTCGACCATGGACAGCCCGGACTCGCTAAGCCGCGTGAGCGCGCCGAGCACGATCATGAAAAATATCATCGCGGCAATGGCGATCAGCCAGTTGCGCACCGGGGCGGAGGCGGGTTGCATGGGCGGCGGACGATGGGGGAAGGAAGGCCTTGCGTCATTATGAAAGAATGTCGCAAACCGGTCTGCCTTGCGCCGGGACGCCGCCCCGGCTAATCGGTTCGTCTACGAACAATCACCCCTCGATTCGTCCGGATATTCGGCAATGACCGCCCTCGCGCTGGCCCACGGGCTTGGCTTCAACGACCTCTACGACCGCGAGGGGTTGGTGCGCCTGGATGCAGCCTTCGTCGCGTGGCTGGAACGGGAGCATGACGGCCTGCACACGATGCTCATGGGTGCGCGCGCCGCTCCCGACGGGCTCGCGGACAAGGACGAATCAAATCTGCTGATCGACCTCGCGCGCCCGCTCGAGGATTTCATCGGTGGGCTGTTCGGCGTTGCCGAGCAGGCGGCGGCCTTGCGCGCCCAGCACACCAGGCTTGCCGCGCTCTACGACTGCAAGCGCCTGTTCGTGCAGCGCTACGCCGCGCGCGCGATCAAGCCCGAGGCGGCGCAGGCGCTCGACGGTTCTGCTGTCACGGCCGCTGTCGCGCATTGGGTCGACTTCGCCGCCGTGACCCCGGCGACGCTGGAAGAGGCGGAAGTCGCCTACGCCCGCGCGGTGCAGGGCGTGCTCGGGCTCGAGTTCAAGGTCGACAAGCCCACGCCCGAGGCCGAGGCGCTGACGCGCTACGCCGCCTGGGCGCTGCATCATCCCGAGGGCAAGAAGCGCCACCGCGACGGGCCGCTGTTCAAGACGCCGCACAAGCTCGACTTCGATCATCTCGTGCCGATCGAGACCGAGGTCATCGACGGCGTCACGCGGCAGAAACTGCCGCGGTCGATGCTGCGCTATCGTGAGGGCTTTGCCCTCACCGACCCGGGCTTCGACCTGGTGCGGGCACTCGATCACACCCACTACTGCATCTTCTGCCACAACCAGGGCAAGGACAGCTGCTCGCGCGGCCTCAAGGACCGCAAGACGGCTGAGTTCCAGAAGTCGCCGTTCGGCGTCACGCTGGCTGGCTGCCCGCTCGAGGAAAAGATCTCGGAGATGAACCTGCTGAAAAGCGAAGGCTTCTCCATCGGCGCGCTGGCCATGGCGACAGTCGACAATCCCCTGGTCGCGGCGACCGGCCATCGCATCTGCAACGACTGCATGAAATCCTGCATCTATCAAAAGCAGGAGCCGGTCGACATCCCGCAGATCGAGACGCGCACCCTCAAGGACGTGCTCGGCCTGCCGTGGGGCTTCGAGATCTATTCGCTGCTGACGCGCTGGAATCCACTCAATCTGCGCCGGCCGATCCCGCGGCTGGCGACGGGCCGCACCGTGCTGGTGGTCGGCCTCGGCCCGGCGGGCTTCAATCTCGCCCATCACCTGATGAACGACGGCCATACCGTGGTTGGCATCGACGGACTGAAGATCGAGCCGCTGCCGGTCGGCCAGTCGGGCGTAGCGGCCGGTGGTGCGCGCCACACCTTCGAAGCGGTGGGCGATGTCGAATCCCTGCGTGAGGATCTCGGCGAGCGCGCCATGGCGGGTTTCGGCGGCGTCGCTGAATACGGCATCACCGTCCGCTGGGACAAGAACTACCTGAAGATGGTGCGCCTGCTGCTCGAGCGGCGAACGCAATTCTCGATGTTCGGCGGCGTGCGCTTCGGCGGTACGGTCACGGTCGAGGGCGCCTTCGCCATGGGCTTCGACCACGTGGCACTCTGCGCCGGTGCCGGCAAGCCCACCGTCCTCGATCTACCCAACGGCCTGGCGCGCGGCGTTCGCGCGGCATCGGACTTCCTGATGGCCCTGCAGCTCACGGGCGCTGCCAAGAAGGACTCCATCGCCAACCTGCAGATCCGCCTGCCGGTGATCGTGATCGGTGGCGGGCTCACGGCGATCGATACCGCGACCGAGTCGCTCGCCTATTATCCACTGCAGGTCGAGAAATTTCTGGCGCGCCACGAGACACTAGTCGCCGAGCGCGGCGAAGCGGCGGTGGACGCCAGCTTCAGCGTCGAAGAGCTCGAGGTCGCGGCTGAGTTCATTGCTCATGCCCAGGCGATTCGCGCCGAACGCGCCAAGGCGGCGCGCGAGGGCCGCGAGCCCGATATCGCGAAACTCGTGAATGGTTGGGGCGGCGTCAGCATCGTCTACCGCCGCCGGCTGATCGATTCGCCGTCCTACACGCTCAACCATGAGGAAGTGCTGAAGGCGCTGGAAGAGGACATCCGCTTCGTCGAGGGCCTCGCGCCGGTAGCGGTCGAGGTCGATGCCAACGGCCAGGCGAGCGCGCTCAAGGTCGCGGGCGAGCAGGCCGGTGCCAAGATCGAGGCGACGTTGCCGGCGCGCACGATCCTGGTGGCGGCGGGCACGCAGCCCAATACGGTTCTGGCGCGCGAGGATGCGACGCACGCCTTCATCGACGGCAAGTATTTCCGCGCCCTCGACGAGGAGGGCAATGCCGCCACGCCCGAGCGCGTCTGCAAGCCCACCGATGTGCGCGTGTTGATGTATCGCCATGCCGACGGCCGCTTCATGTCGTTCTTCGGCGATCTCCATCCCTCGTTCGCCGGCAATGTCGTGAAGGCGATGGGCGGCGCCAAGCAGGGCTATCCCGTTCTGACGCGCACGATGGAAAGTCTTGCACCATCGCAACGCTCGCCCGAGACCATTCTCGCCGAAGCAAACGACGCCTGGCGCGCCAGGGTGGTACGGGTCGATCGCCTGACGCCGACCATCGTCGAGGTGGTGGTCGAGGCTCACGCTGCCGCCAGGGCCTTCGAGCCCGGTCAGTTCTACCGCCTGCAGAACTACGAGGCGCGATCGAAGAAGGTCGACGGCACGTTGCTCACCATGGAGGGCATCGCGCTCACCGGGGCCTGGGTCGACAAGGAAAATGGCCTCCTATCCCTCATCACGCTGGAGATGGGCGGCTCGTCCGACCTCTGCGCGCTGCTCGAGCCCGGCGAGCCGGTGATCGTCATGGGCCCGACCGGCACGCCGACCGAGATCGAGCCCGGCGAGACCGTGGTGCTGGCGGGAGGTGGCTTGGGCAACGCCGTGCTGTTCTCGATCGGCCAGGCCTTCCGCAAGGCCGGCAGCAAGGTGCTGTATTTCGCCGGCTACAAGCGCGTCATCGACCGCTACAAGGTGGAAGAGATCGAAGCCGCCGCCGATGTCGTGGTGTGGTGCTGCGACGAGGCGCCGGGTTTCAAGCCGGGCCGGCCGCAGGACAGGGCCGTCGTCGCCAACATTGTCGAGACGATGCGCCAGTACGCCTCGGGCGAGCTCGGCGATCAGCCGATTCCCTACAGCGACGCCGACCGCATCATGGCCATCGGCTCGGATGGCATGATGAACGCGGTGCGGCTGGCGCGTCATGGTGTGCTGAAGCCCTATCTCAGCGTCAATCACAAGGCGTTCGGTTCGATCAACTCGCCGATGCAATGCATGATGAAGGAGATCTGCGCCCAGTGCCTGCAGCTCCACCGCGATCCCGTGACCGGCAAGGAATCGGTGGTGTTCTCCTGCTTCAACCAGGACCAGGAACTCGACCGCGTTGACTTCGCCTGCCTGCGCCAGCGCCTGCGCCAGAATGGCGTGCAGGAGCGGGTGGCGGCGCTGTGGATTGACCGGTCGCTGCGAAGGATCGGCGCCCGCTAGCGCTCGCTTGCCGAGACGGCGCGGCGCTTGCAAACTGGTCACTCTCGCCGCGAAAGGGGAATGATATTTGACAGCCCTGCATCCGCTCAAGCTCGCCGACGCATCGCGCGTCGAATTAGGTCCACTGTCCTTCTACCATCCGCTGGTCGCCGACGGCGACACGCCGGTGCGCACCGGCATTCAGACTTCCGCACCAGGCTACGTGGCACCGATGCATTTTCACCCCTATACCGAGCTGCTGTTCATTATCGAAGGCGAGGCTGACGTCTGGCTGCAGGGCAAGGAGGACGAAGCCGTCCGCCTGAAGGCCGGCGACTGCGTGGCGCTGCCGCCCGAGGTCCCGCACAGTTTCCGCACCGCCGGCGAGAAGACGATGCGCCTGCTCGGCATCCACGCCAGTCCGGACCGGATCTCGACCTAATCTCGATCGCAAGACCGATGCGCAGGGCTATCCGGTGCTTGACGCCAGCCTCAATCCGGTCACCTAGGCACTGTCATCTAGGATTGACGCACGAACCTGAACAGCACCTTGTCGTCGCTGTAGTAGCGGAGCTGGTCGGCGATCTTCGGGAAATAGGTGCTGCCGACCGTCACCGGCATGAAGGCGTCGAGCGCCAACGGCCGCACCGACACGGTGAAGCCGGCCTCGGAAAACGCCTTGGCCACGTCTTCCATCGCGTGGTCGTGGAGCGGGATCGATGAATGCTCGGCGATCAGCTTGCGCCAGCGCGGCCACACGGCGCTGTCGGTGTGACAACCTATGGCGGCGATATAGGAGCCGCCGGGCCGTAGAGCCGCCTTCATGTCCGTCGCATGAGCCGCGAGGTCGGGCAGCAGGTAGAGCACCTCGTGGCTGAAGGCCAGATCGAACGTGCGGGTGAGTGCGGCAGCACTGTCGCTCACCTTGTATTCGACCGGCCGGTGTCCCTTCAGCAGTTCGGCCCGCACCACCGATTCGCGCGCGATGTCGATGCCGATGGCGGCGCGGAAGGGATGGCGATCGTAGAGCATACGTAAAAAGCTGCCCTGGGTGCAGCCGTAGTCGAGGACGGTGCTCTCGTAGAGATCGCTGGTCACGCCGACGTCGATCATGCGGCGCCCATCGCCTCTTCTTCGGCCGGGTTGCGGTTCCAGGTCGAGATCGTGGAAGGCCGTCGCATCGTTCGCTCCTTGCGGGGAGGGTAGCCTATCACGCCAGGCGGGCGCGCCATGGCCGAACGAGCAATGGACCTGTGATCAAAGCGCCGAAGCAGATCATGCCGGCGGCGATGGCGACGAATACGCCGTTCAAGCTCGCTCCCAGGACATCGAGGGCGATCCAGCCGCCTGCCGTCGCGACGATCATGCGAGTGATGCCGGCGGTGAACGGCGGCGCCATGCGGCCTGCCCCCTGGCTGGCGAAGGAAAGGGTCATGGCAAGGCCGAACAGGCAATAGAACGGGGCCACGCGCGTGATGTAGCCGACGGCGGCCTCGATCACGGCGGGATCCGAGGTGAAGAGCCGTGCCCAGCCCTCCGGCACCAGTGCCACGATCCAGCCGAACAGGCCGATGATGCCGCCCGAAATCAGGCTGCCGATCCATGCCACGCGCACGGCGCGATGCCAGTCGTTGGCGCCGGCGGCGACTCCGACCAGCGTCGTGAGGCCGGAGCCGATGCCGAAGGCGAGTGGCACTAGCATGAATTCGAGCCGGACGCCGATGCCATAGCCCGCCAGTGCGGCGATGCCGAAGCGGCCGACCAGGCCCGTCACCAGCATGGCGGTGAGATTGGCGGTCAACGCCGAGAACGACGAGATCAGCCCGACGCGCAGGATTTCCCAGAACAGCCTCAACTGAAGTGGCGCCCTGAGTGTGGGCACGAAGCCCAGCTTGCCGCGCCACAGGGCGCGCGCCTGTAGCAGAGCCGGCACGAGTGAGGTTACGATGGTGGCGATGGGCGGTCCCGCCATGCCGAGGCCGGGCCAGCCGCCGAAGCCCAACGCCAGCACGCCGGCCAACGGGATCTGCACCAGCGAGGAGGCCACCATGTAGCGGCCGGGAGTCGCGGCATCGCCGCCGCCGCGCATCACGCCCGACAGCAGCAGGTTGGCCTACACTGCGATCGCCCCGGTGAAATAGACGAGGCTGTAGGTCTGCGCCTTGGCGAGCGCCTCGCCCTGGCCGCCCAGCAGGCGATAGAGGCCGGGGGCCACCGTCCAGGCAAGTGCCGTGAAGAAGAGGGCGAATCCCGCGCCGATCACCAGTGCGTGCATCACCAGCGCCGCTGCATCCTCGCGCCGGCCGCCGCCCAACGCACGCGCCATTGCCGCTGCCACGCCGCCGCCGATGCCGCCCGCTGCCATCATCGTCATCATCATCAGCAGCGGGAAGACGAGGGCGAAGCCCGCCAGCGCCTCGGTGCCCAACCGGCCAAAGAAATAGGTCTCGGCCATGCTGACGAAAGTCTGCACCACCATGAGCAAGGTGGTGGGAGCGGCGAGCTTGAACAGGCTTGGGCCGATCGGCGCGGTCAGCAGGGGATGGGCCAAACCGAGAGCCTCCAGAAGGGTGCACCTACACCTAAGGAGCAGCCCCGGGCGTGTCACCTGACAAAAGCGCCGACTCACATTAACTTTCGGCGATGGAAACCAAAGACCGGCCGCTGGCCAAGCCTACTCTCCAGCTCGAGAACGAGCGCGTCATCGTCACCGAATGGCGCTTCGCGCCGGGCAGCCATACGGGCTGGCACAAGCACATGCACGACTACGTCGTGGTCCCGGTTACCTCAGGCGAACTGCACATCGAGGACGGCAAGACGACCGTGCCCGCCCCGTTGCGCGCCGGGGTCTCCTACAGCCGGCTGAAGGGGGTCGAACACGACGTCATCAATCCCAACGATTTCGAGTTCGTTTTCGTCGAGGTCGAGCTCAAGGCCTGAGGCCAGGTCCGCGCGGGGTGGGAAACAGCTTCCCGGCCGGCGCTCATTGACTTGGGGGACCCCATACATCATATGAAGACCGCCAGCGGTCCGGCCCGATTCAAGAGCCTTAGAGGCCGCCCCCAAAGTCCAGCCGGTTGAGCGGACTAACCCACGGAAACTAAATGAGTTTTGAGAGTTTGGGGCTTAGCGCCCCGGTGTTACAGGCAGTCACGGAAAAGGGCTACACGACGCCCACCCCCATCCAGGAAAAGGCCATTCCCATCGTCCTGATGGGTCGCGATGTCCTCGGATGCGCCCAGACGGGCACCGGAAAGACCGCCTCCTTCGTCCTGCCGATGATCGATATCCTCTCGCAGGGCCGCGCCAAGGCGCGCATGCCGCGATCGCTCATCTTGGAGCCGACGCGCGAACTGGCCGCCCAGGTGGCCGAAAACTTCGAAACCTATGGCAAGTACAACAAGCTCAATATGGCGCTGCTGATCGGCGGCGTGAGCTTCCCCGACCAGGAACGCGCCCTGGAGAAGGGCGTCGACGTGCTGATCGCCACGCCGGGCCGGCTGCTCGACCATTTCGGCCGCGGCGGCATCCTGCTGAACGACGTCAAGATTCTGGTGATCGACGAAGCCGACCGCATGCTCGACATGGGCTTCATTCCCGATGTCGAGCGCATCGTGGCCACCCTGCCGCAGCTTCGCCAGACGCTGTTCTTCTCGGCCACCATGCCGCCGGAGATCAAGCGGCTGGCCGACCGCTTCCTCAGCAATCCGAAGGAAGTCACCGTCTCGCCGCCGGCCAGTGCTTCGGCGACCGTCGTCCAGGGCCTGGTCGTGGTGTCGGAAGGCGAGAAGCGCGAGGCGCTGCTCGCCCTGATCAAGAGCCAGGAAGTGAAGAACGCGCTGGTGTTCTGCAACCGCAAGCGTGACGTCGCCACCCTGCATACCACGCTCAAGAAGCACGGCCTCAACGCCGGCGCCCTGCACGGCGACATGAGCCAGCCCGCCCGCACCGAGACGCTCGAGCGCTTCAAGGCTGGCGAGATCCACATTCTGGTGGCCTCTGATGTCGCCGCGCGCGGCCTCGACATCGTCGATATGAGCCACGTCTTCAACTACGACGTGCCGTTCTCGCCGGAAGACTACGTCCACCGCATCGGCCGCACCGGCCGCGCCGGCCGGACCGGACATTCCTTCACGCTCGCCACGCCGGCCGAAGGCGGCCTGATCGAGGCGATCGAGAAGCTGATCGGCACCACCATCCCGCGCGTCGAAGTGCCCGGCCTCGAAGCCGTGGCGCTCGAAGCCGGCGACGGCCGTCGCCGGGGACGCGGCGGTCGTGGCGGTCGCGCTGGCGGCCGCAGCAGCGGCGCTCCCGACAAGCCACGCGGCCCGCGCCGCGAGCCACGTGAACATCGCGAGCCGCGCCCGGTGGCGCATATTGAGCCGCACGCCGAGCAGCCCGTTGTCGCGCAGCAGGCGGCGGTCGAGGCTCCCCGCGAGCCGCGGCCGGAGCGGCCGCATCGCGAACGTCGCCCGGAGCGAGAGCACGCTCCCCGTGAGCAGCGGGCCGAACGTCCGGCGCAGCCGCCCAGAGAACGCAATTCCGAACACAATTCCGAGCGCCGTCCGGACCGCAACCAGGACCGCCGTCAGGAGCCGCGCCACGATCGTGACGATGGTGGTGCCGCACCGAAGGGCCTCGGCGATCACGTCCCGGCTTTCCTCGCGCGCCAGCCGCGGTAGATGCAGACGATCTTCGTCATGGTGAAGTGCCAGCTCGGCAAGGCCTATGAGGTTGCCGAGGATGCGGTGAACGTTGAGCAGGTCTCGGAGGTCCACTCGACCTCCGGCCAGTACGACCTCCTGATGAAGTGCTACCTCGACGACAAGACCGACATCGGTCACTTCGTCACCAGCAAGATTCAGACGCTGGCCGGCGTGAAGGACACCTTCACCCTCATCACCTTCAAGGCCTTTACCTGACGTGCGCGGCGGGCAGGCGGCCCTTGCGCTGTGGGTCGATATCGACCCGGCCGATGACGCCCTCTTTAATCACTGGCACAGCTACGAGCACGCCGAAGAACGCGTGAGCTGCCCCGGCTGGCTGCGCGGCAGCCGCTTTAAGGGCGTGCAAAACCCCCATCGCTATCTGCTGTTCTACGCTGCCGAGACGACCGCAGCGTTCGAGAGCGACGTCTACTACGCGCGTCTGCGCAACCCAACCGAGATGAGCCGCGCGATCTTTCCGAAATTCCGCGATACCTGGCGCACGATCTGCGCTGTCGAACGGCGAGAGGGACAAGGCATCGGCGCCGCGGCGCTGACGTTGCGGCTCGGCAAGGGTGAGGCTGCGCCGTTCGACGCTCTCGTGGCTACGAAGCCTGCCCGTGTCGATTCATTGGTGGGTCAGCCGGCCGTTGGCCAGGCACATACCACCGAGAAAGACCTGCGCCCGGCGCCCGACCGCCAGGTCGAGCACGCGCTGATCGCCTTCTATTGGTCGGTCGCAGACGCACAAACGGCGCGTGCCCTGCACGCGCCGTCGGCCGAGATCTTCGCTCTCCGACACGCGGTGTCGAAGAGCGATCTTGGTTAGTTGATCAGGCCGTAGAACTTCCCGGCATTGGTGCAGGTGATCATCTTGACCTGCTCGGCCGGGACGTCGGCGAACTGCTCCTTGATGTACTTGTCGGAGTGCGGCCACACGCCGTCGCCGTGCGGGTAGTCGGAGCCCCACATCAGGCTTTCCGCGCCCATGTCGTCGATCAGCTTGGCGCCGATGCGGTCGAACTGGAACGTGGCCTTGCACTGACGGCGCCAGTAGTCCGAAGGCTTCATCTTGAGGCCGAGATCGGTGAAGCGGTCCTCCCACTCGAAGTCCATGCGGTCGAGCGCATAGGGGATCCAGCCC
>CAMDQJ010000077.1 GCA_945905835.1 Asaia bogorensis | reverse complement strand
TCCTCACGATCTATCGCCGCGGAGGCCGCTACAACGCCGTCGTCGAGCCCAAGATCATCCGGCTCGAGCAGGGCCGCGTCGACCTCGTGTTCGAGATCGACGAGGGCGACGTCACCGGCATCAAGCGCATCAGCTTCGTCGGCAACGAGGAGTTCGGCGACGGCACGCTGCGTGGCAAAATCCGCACCAGCGAAAGCGCCTGGTATCGCTTCCTGTCGTCGGACGACCGCTTCGATCCCGACCGCCTTAACCTCGATCGGGAGCTGCTGCGCAAGTACTACCTGTCGGAAGGCTACGCCGATTTCCGCGTCGTCTCGGCGGTCGCCGAGCTGTCGCCGGATCGCGAGGGCTTCTTCATCACCTTTACGATCAGTGAAGGCGAGCGCTACAAGTTCGGCAAGATCGAGCTCACGACGCGCTTCCAGGGCCTCGACCCAGACACCCTGAAGGGCCTGCTCACCATGAGCGAGGGTGAGCGGTACAACGCCGACGACGTCGAAAAGACCGTGACCGCCCTTTCCGAGGCCGTCGGCACGCTGGGGTACGCCTTCGTCGACGTCCGCCCGAACATCCGGCGCAACAAGGAAACGCTCACCGTCGACATCGCCTTCGACATCCAGGAAGGCCCGCGCGTCTACGTCGAGCGCATCAACATCCAGGGCAATACCCGCACGCTCGACCGAGTCGTGCGCCGCGAGTTCCGTCTGGCCGAGGGCGACGCCTTTTCGACGGCCAAGCTGCGGCGCAGCCAGCAGCGCCTGCGCAACCTCGGCTTCTTCGAAAAGGTCGACATCTCCGCGGCGCCCGGTTCGGCGCCGGACAAGACCACGCTGGAAGTGCAGGTCGTCGAGCAGAGCACCGGCGAAATCTCGTTCGGTGCAGGCTATTCGAGTTCATCTGGCATCCTGGGCGACATCTCGATCCGCGAGCGCAACCTGCTCGGCAAGGGCCAGGAACTGTCGCTAGGCCTGACGCTCGGCACGTTGAGCACCTTGATCAACCTGAGCTTCACCGAACCTTACTTTCAGGATCGCGCCGTGGCGGCGGGCTTCGACATCTTCCGGACGTCCAACGACCGCCAGTCGGTCGCGTCGTACAACGATCGCGCCGTCGGCTTTTCCCTGCGCACCGGCTACTCCTTCACCGAGCACACGCGCCAGACGTTGCGCTACACGTTGAAGCAGACCGAGATCTACGACGTGCAGCCTTGGGCGTCTTACGTCGTGCGGAATCAGCAGGGATTGTCGACGACGTCGGAAATCTCCGAGACCACGGCGTGGGACACGCGCGACCAGCGGCTCAATCCGACCAAGGGCTGGATGATACGCAATACGATCGCCTATGCTGGCTTGCTCGGCACCGAGAACTACGTCCGCACGACCACCGACGCCGTGATCTACCAGGAGATCGTCGAGGACCTGGTGATTTCAGTAGGCGGTTCGGTCGGCTGGACCCAGCCGACTTCCGGGACGCTGCGCCTGAACAATCGCTTCTTCATCGGTGGCGATTCGCTGCGCGGCTTCAACGTCGGCGGCGTCGGCCCGCGCGACTCGAATACCGCCGACTCGCTCGGTGGCAAATATTACTATACCGGCACGACCGAGCTCAGCTTTCCGCTGGGACTGCCGAAGGAAATAGGACTGCTGGGCAAGGCTTTCCTCGATGTCGGCTCGCTGTGGGGGCCGGAGGATACCGACCCCAGCGTGCTCGACAGCCAGAAGATGCGCATTGGCACCGGATTGGGCATCGGCTGGGTTTCGCCGTTCGGCCCGATCCGCGTGGACTACGCCATCCCGCTTGTGCAGGAAAACTGGGACAGAACCGAAAACTTTCGCTTCAGCTTCGGTTCGCGCTTCTGATCGGAGGGTGCGCTGACATGAACGTACAAACCGACAAGACCAGCGTTGCGACCCAAACCTCGGTCGATATCCGGCGCATCCTGCAGATGATCCCGCATCGCTACCCGATGCTGATGGTCGACCGCGTGATCGACATGCAGCTCGACCACAGCGCCGTCGGGATCAAGAACGTCAGCATCAACGAGCCCTTCTTCCAAGGGCATTTCCCGGGTGAACCGGTGATGCCGGGCGTGCTCATCATCGAGGCGATGGCACAGACCGCCGCCGTGCTGGTGGTGTCGACCTTCGGCTCGGAGTCCGAGGGCAAGCTGGTCTATTTCATGTCGATCGACGGCGTGCGCTTCCGCCGCCCGGTCTTCCCGGGCGACCGCCTCGAACTGCATGTCGAGAAAGTGCAGAGCCGCGCCAATGTCTGGAAATTCTCGGGCAAGGCGCTGGTCGACGGCAAGGTCGCGGCCGAGGCCACTTTCGCCGCCATGATTCGCGACAAGCCGGCCGTCGCCGGATAAGCAGGGGACCGATATGCCCGATACCGCTACCAACTACCGCATGCTTCATACGATGATCCGCGTCCTGGATCTCGACAAGTCGCTGGCGTTCTACACCGGCCCGATGGGCATGAAGCTGCTGCGTCGCCGCGACGTGCCGGACGGCAAGTACAGTCTCGCCTTCGTCGGCTACGGCGAGGAGCCGGAGCACTGCGTGGTCGAGCTGACCTACAACTGGGATCAGAAGACACCCTACGAGATCGGCGGCGGCTTCGGCCATCTTGCGGTTGGCGTGCCCGATGTTTACGGCCTATGCGAAGGCATCGCCAAGGCCGGCGGTAAGGTCACGCGCGCGCCCGGGCCGGTGAAGTTCGGCACGACAGTCATTGCCTTTGTGGAAGATCCCGACGGCTACAAGATTGAGCTGATCGAGCGGAAGTAGTTCCGCGGCTTAGAAGACCCCAAAATAGTACAAGACGCCGGCGGCGAAGACGCAGACGAGGGTCGCCAGCGCCAGCACGTGCAACGCGCGTGGCCGCACGGTATTGTCGTTGGCCGCGCGGCCCAGCCGCACGATCCGCGGCCGCGGCGCCGGCTTCTGCGTGTCCGCCCAGCCAGAAACGGCACGCGGTCCATGCGACGATCTCGCCATGTCTTCTCCGTTTCCTGCCGTCGTTTCTTCTTATTGACCGCCCGGCACCGGTTGGCGCCGGCGGCTTAGCCGCGCATGTGCAGCGGCTTGTAGGGACGCTCCGTCTGGCCGCTGTACATCTGGCGCGGCCGGCCGATCTTCTGGTCCGGGTCCTCGATCATTTCGTTCCACTGCGAGATCCAGCCGACGGTGCGCGCGACGGCGAACAGCACGGTGAACATCGAGGTCGGGATGCCAATGGCGCGGAAGATGATGCCCGAATAGAAGTCGACGTTCGGGTAGAGCTTCTTGGAGATGAAGTAATCGTCCTTGAGCGCGATCTGCTCCATTTCCATCGCCAGCTCGAGCAGCGGATCGTGGTCGATGCCGAGCGAGGTCAGGACCTCGTGGCAGGTCTGGCGCATGACCTTGGCGCGCGGGTCGTAGTTCTTGTAGACGCGATGGCCGAAGCCCATCAGGCGCGTATGGTCCTGCTTGTCCTTCACGCGGCTCAGGAAGCCCGGGATGTTCTGTTTGCCGCCGATCTCGTTCAGCATGTTGATGACGGCTTCGTTGGCGCCGCCATGGCTGGGCCCCCACAGTGAGGCGATGCCGGCGGCGATGCAGGCGAACGGATTGGCGCCGGACGATCCGGCGAGACGCACCGTCGAGGTCGAGGCGTTCTGCTCGTGGTCGGCATGCAGCATCAGGATGCGGTCCATCGCCTTCTCGACGATCGGATTGACCACATATTCCTCGGCCGGCACCGAGAACATCATGCGCAGGAAGTTCGCCGAGTAGGAGAGGTCGTTCTGCGGGTAGACGAACGGCTGACCGACCGAATACTTGTACGCCATAGCGGCGATGGTCGGCATCTTGGCGATCAGGCGGTACGACGCCACCATGCGCTGGTACGGATCGTTGATGTCGAGCGAGTCGTGATAGAAGGCCGAGAGCGCACCGACCACGCCGCAGCATACCGCCATCGGATGGGCGTCGCGGCGGAAGCCACGGTAGAAGTGGCTGAGCTGCTCGTGAACCATCGTGTGGTTCGTGATGTCCTTGACGAACTTTTCCTTCTGCGGCTTGGTCGGCAGCTCGCCGTTCATCAGCAGGTAGCAGCACTCCATGAAGTCGCTCTGTTCGGCGAGTTCGGCGATGTTGTAGCCGCGATAGAGCAGGACACCCTGGTCGCCGTCGATATAGGTGATCTTGGAGGCGCAGGATCCGGTCGAGGTGAAACCGGGATCGTAGGTAAACATCCCGGAATCGCCGTAGAATTTGCGGACATCGACCAGGCGGGGGCCAATGGTGCCGTGGATGATCGGCATTTCGTAGGATTTGCCGGTCTCGTTGTCGGTCAGGGTCGCGGTCGATTTGGCCATCGGGATGCTTTTCCAGCTCGATTTTGGACGGGTACAGGGGCATCCTAACAAGCTGCTTCCGGCCGCGCAATTGAGCTGCCGGTCCGCTATTTCGTGGTTCGTATCAGGCCCCCGATGCGACCGTCTATCGCGGCCAGCCCGACACCGATCAGGGCCATACCGCCAAGCTGCCGAAGCGCCAGCCGTTCGCCCAAAATACCCGCACCCAGCAAGATCGCCGTGACCGGTATCAGGGATGTAACCAGCAGGAGATTGGTGGCGCCTGCCGCCGCCAGGATGCGGAAGTACAAAACGTACGCAAATGACGTCGAGAGCAGCGCGAGAGCGGCAAGTGCACTCCAGGTGACGAATTAAGGTGAACTCGCCGGCAGCCACGGTGGCTCGGCGATCAGCATGATCGGCAGAATCAACAATGTTGTCGTGGTGACCTGGCCAGCGGCCGCCTGCAGCGGCGCCACGCCCATCGCCTTGAAACGGCAGCCGTAGATTCCGGCGAAAGCGTAGAAGAGGGCGGCGCCGAGGCGAGCGAGCTGACCCCACACGCTGCCGTCGATTACGCTCAATGCATCGGGACCGACCAGCGCCGCCACGCCCAAAAGTCCGCGAGCACGCCCGCAATCTTGGATGCGGTCATCTTTTCATCGGTCGTGAGGAAATGGGCGACCACGACTGTGAAGTGCGGCGTTGTCGCGTTCAGGATCGAGGCGAGGCCGGAGGCGATGTGGGTCTGGCCCCAGAAGATCAGACTGAAGGGGACCAGGTTGTTTAGAGCACCCATGGCGAAGAAGGCGGGCCACGGCGCGCCGGGTCGCCACAGTCCTTGGCCCAAAAAACCGGCAGCGATGTTGAGCGCCAGTGCGGCAAGAGCGACGCGGGCGAAGACGACGCTGAACGGGCCGATCTCGGCCAGCGCCACCTTGGCGAGGAAGAACGAGCCGCCCCACAGGATCGAGAGCGAGAGCAGCAGGATCCATTCGCGCATGCGCATGGCCTGCAGGTCGCACGCCACGCGAAGGAGGGTCTATCCGCCGGCCGCCAGCAATCTTGTTTTGGATTCCTCGGGCCCGAGCACGGCCAGCATTTCGAAGATGCCGGGCGACACGGTCGAACCGGTGAGCGCCACGCGCAATGGCTGCGCGACCTGGCCCAGCTTCAGGCCGTTGACCTCGGCGAAGCGGCGGACGGCGTCCTCGAGTTGTTTTTCGCTCCAGTTCGCGGCCTCGGCCATGAGCGCCTCGGCGAGCTTGGCCAGCATCGCCTTGTTCTCAGGCGTGAGATGCGAGCGCGCCTTGTCGTCGGCGATCGGCGGCGCGCCGGAGCGAGTGTAGAAGACCAGATTATCGACGACCTCGACCAGCGTGCGCGAGCGCTGTTTGACGCCGTTCAGGCCGCGGCGGACGCGCTCGAGCACGGTGGCGTCGAGCTTGCCACCGACCTTGGCCTCGAGCAGCGGCACGATCATCGGCAGCAGCTCCTCGTTGGGCATCTCGCGCAGATAGATGGCGTTGAGGTTGGTGTGCTGGGCCATGTCGAAGCGCGAGGCCGAGCGGCCGACGCCCGACAGGTCGAACCACTCGATGGCCTGCTCGGTCGAGATGATCTCATCGTCGCCATGGCCCCAGCCCAGCCGCAGCAGGTAATTGCGAAGTGCGGCCGGCAGGAAACCCATGTCGCGGTAGGCATCGACGCCCAATGCGCCGTGGCGCTTGCTGAGCTTGGCGCCGTCGGGACCGTGGATCAGCGGGATGTGGGCGTAGACCGGCTCGGCCCAGCCCATGGCGCGGATGATCTGGAGCTGGCGGAAGGCGTTGTTGAGATGATCGTCGCCGCGGATCACGTGGGTTACGCCGACGTCGTTGTCGTCGACCACGACCGCCAGCATGTAGGTCGGCGTGCCGTCGGCGCGCAGCAGGATCATGTCGTCGAGCTGGCTGTTGTCGACCGTGACCTCGCCCTGCGCAGCGTCGTTGATCACCGTCTGGCCGGTCTGCGGCGCCTTCAGTCGAATGACCGGCTTGACGCCGGCGGGCGCATCCTTCGGGGCGCGGTCGCGCCAGCGGCCGTCGTAGCGCATCGGCTTGCCGGCCGCCTTCTGCGCCGCGCGCATCTCCTCGAGCTCGGCCGGCGAGGCGTAGCAGTGATAGGCGTGGCCGTTGGCCAGCATCTGGCGCGCGACCTCGGCGTGACGCGCGGCGCGCTGGAACTGGTAGGTGACGTCGCCGTCCCAGTTGAGCCCCAGCCACGACAGGCCATCGAGAATCGCGGCGATCGCGGGCTCGGTCGAGCGGGCGCGGTCGGTGTCCTCGATACGCAGCAGGAATTTGCCGCCATGGTGGCGGGCGAACAGCCAGTTGAAGAGCGCGGTGCGCCCGCCGCCGATATGGAGGAAGCCGGTCGGCGAGGGGGCGAAGCGGGTGACGACGGTCATTATGTTCTGGTTTTCTGCCGCATTTCGGCCTGGAATAAAAGTGGCGTACGTGGGCGTCCGTGGCTGTGCATAAAGGTGAGCAATTGCTGGGTCAATTGTCCGCCTCAGTCCTTAGCCGTCCGCCCGTGACCGCCGCGAAGCGTTACCCAAAAGTTTACCCAATTGGTACAATCAAGGAACACCATGGCCCTGAACGATACTCGCCTCCGCAACCTGAAGCCCCGCCGAGGGCATTGTCATGTTGGCAGAGTTCACCCCCAAATTCCAACCGCTTCGCTTCATGGAACTGTAGCATTTCCAATGACTTAGCAGGCTCGGGCAGAGGCCAGAAACGGCTTACAAACGCCAACGTGACAATGCCCCGCCAGCAGCCTGGCATCGATCGATGGCCTCGACGCAGGCAGCGCTTCAGGCTGCCAGCTCGACATGTTCATCCCGCGGCCCCGCAGTGACGTGCTGTCGGCGGGCGATTTCGCCGGCGGTGACAGCGGCGTGCAGCAGCTCATCCAGGCCATGGCAGGGTTTGACCCCACGCCGATGGCCGAAACAAGCGCGGCACAGGCCGTGACCGGCGGCTCCTTCCTGCCGCTAGCGGCAAACCCGAACCCCCAGCGGACCTAGGCGGCGCGCCTCAGGGCCGCGCCTGACGGAGCCCTGATCGAACAGCCTCCCTAGAGCCGTCAGAGGGTTATTCCGGCCGGCATCGGGCTGCGGTCGAGCAGGCCGACCTTGGGGTTGACGCTACGATCTATAGATATGTACGGACTTGGTGCTCGGCCTGCGCGAGGAGCGCGGCGCCGACCGTTTCATCAGCGACGCCAGGGCCCGCCGCAGCGGCCAGGACGGTGCGAGAAAGTGGACCGTCAGCGCGGAGGAGGAGGCGACGGGGCTCGGCTGCCAGACCGCCGGCCTCTGCCGCTGGCGCAAGGGACCGTGGCGCATCGCCATGGTGAGCGACGAGCGACGCCTCGCCGAAGCCTGCAATGCCGCCGACATCGTCCTCTCGACGGTGGCTGCACAGGGCAAATGCCGCGGCCCCCGTCTGGTCATCGACCGCCGCGATGCCTGGCGCGAGCGCGCGCAGGCGCTATGGCTCGATGAAAGTGGCGTTCGCCGGCAGACCGCCAATGCGACGCGTGGCGACCGGCCGTGGGTGCCCCACAGCTCGACACGTCAGGCGACGGTCAAGGCGCCGGGAGTTTAGTACCGCCGGTAAAGCCCCGCGAGGCGGCCTTGGATCTTGACCCGGTCGGGTCCGAAGATCTGGGTCTCGTAAGCGGCGTTGGCCGGCTCGAGCGCGATCGAGGCGCCGCGGCGGCGCAGGCGCTTCAGCGTGGCTTCGCTGTCGTCGATCAGCGCCACGACGATTTCGCCTGTCTCGGCGGTGTCGGCACTCTTGATGATGGCGATGTCGCCGTTCTGGATGCCGGCCTCGACCATCGAATCGCCCTGCACTTCGAGGCAGTAATGCGCGCCCGATCCCAGGAGCGAGACCGGGACGTCGACGGTCGTCGAATTGTCGCGCAGCGCCTCGATCGGCGTGCCGGCGGCGATCCGGCCGTAGAGCGGCAGCGACAGCGCCTGGGCCTCGTTGGCGGCCTGGATGGCGCCGGCCAGCGGCACGCGCTCGCCGCGAATGACCTGCGGCACGAAGCCTTTGCCGCACGCCTCGGCCATGCCACGGCGAGCCTCGGAGATCAGCGGAGTGACGTTGGGCGCCGGCATGGCGGCCGCCTCGGGCAGTTTCAGAACCTGCAGGGCGCGTGCACGATGGGCGAGGCGGCGCAGGAAGCCGCGCTCCTCCAGCCCGGTGATCAGCCGGTGGATGCCCGACTTCGACTTCAGCTTCAGCCCTTCCTTCATCTCGTCGAAGGAAGGCGACACGCCGCCGTCGTTCAGGCGCTTGTTAATGAACATAAGCAGTTCGTATTGTTTGCGGGTCAGCACCGTGTTCTCCCCGATCCGCCTACCAAATATCGGAACAAAACCGGAAGGCTGGCCCATGTTCTAGTTTAGTTCCGAGGAAAAGTCAAAATCCCTGTGAAAAGGGGCTCTCAGAATCCGGGCACGGCGGTGGGTAAATCGACTACGCGGACGGTGTCGCCGGCCTTGCGGGCAGGGTCGTGGGCGGGGCGTACGAGCAGCCCATCGGCAAGGGCGAGGACCGAAAGCATGGAACTGTCCTGCACCGGATTGGGCGTCACGGTGAGCCCACCGTCGCCGTCGCGGCCGAGCTTGGCGCGGACATAGTCCTCGCGGGTGTCGTTGGTCTTCACATCGACGGTGAGTCGGGCCGGGACGGTGGCGGGAAGATCGCCCGGCTGGCCCAGCATCCGCTCCATAGCAGGCTTCAGGAACAGCAGCGCGCAGACCATGGTCGAGACCGGATTGCCCGGCAGGCCGAGCACGCGGGCTCGGTCCTTGGCGGCGAACATCAGCGGCTTGCCCGGACGCATGGCGATCCGCCAGAAATCCATCGCAAAGCCCTGTGCCTTGAGTGCGCCCTGCACCAGGTCGTGATCGCCGACCGAGGCGCCGCCCAGCGTAATCAGCAGGTCGTGCTGCGTGCCGGCCGCGATGCTGGCCTCGATGGCGCGCGCATCGTCGTGCACGATATCAAATAGGGTCGGCTCGCCACCCCAGGCGCGCACCAGTGCGGCGACGGCCATGCCGGAGGAGGAGACGATCTGGTTGCGCCCGACCGGCTCGCCCGGCAACACCAGTTCATCGCCGGTCGAGAGAATGGCGACGCGCGGCCTCCGCTGGACCGAGAGCCACGGCAGGTTCATCGCCGCCAATAACGCCACATCGCGCGTCGTGAGCACGCGCCCCGCGGCGAGCGGCGAGTCACCGGCGGTGAAGTCGAGGCCGGCCTTGCGGATGTGGCGGCCGGGTCGCGGCGCCTCGAGGATGGTGATCTTCGGGCCGTCGGCCTTGGTGTCTTCCTGGATGACGATCGAATCGGCGCCCATCGGCAGCGGCCCGCCGGTGAAGATGCGCACTGCCTCGCCCGGCTTCAGCGCGTGATCGTAGGAGCCGCCGGCTGGCGCCTGGCCGACCAGCGTCAGGGTCGTGGGCGCGGCCGGAACGTCCTCGGCGCGCACGGCATAGCCGTCCATGGCGGAGAGGTCGGACGGCGGCTGCGTCAGCCGCGCCTTGGGCGCTGATGCGAGCACGCGGCCTGCCGCATCGGCTACCGAGACAGTTTCGGCCGGCAGTTTCTCGAACGCCGCGATCACGCGCGCATGGGCATCGGCGACGGTGAGCAGGTTAGGGGGCATTGAAGGTCCCGGACTTGCCGCCGGATTTGTGAACCAGGCGGACGTCGGAAATCACCATGCCGCGGTCGACCGCCTTGCACATGTCGTAGACGGTCAGCGCGGCGACGGACGCGGCCGTCAGCGCCTCCATCTCCACGCCGGTGCGGCCCTTGAGCTTGCAGGTTGCCTCGATCTCGACGGCCCGGCGCTTGGCATTGCAGGAGATCTTCACCTCGACCGAGTTCAGCGCCAGCGGGTGGCAGAGCGGGATGAGGTCGGGCGTGCGCTTGGCCGCCATGATGCCGGCCAGCTGCGCCACGGCCAGCACGTCGCCCTTGGCGGCCTTCTTGGTCTGGATGAGCTTGAGGGTGGCGGCCTGCATGGTCACGGTGGCCCGTGCGACAGCGACGCGCTCGGTCACGTCCTTGGCGCCGACATTGACCATATGGGCGTTGCCGGCCTTGTCGAAGTGGCTGAGGGCCTTCTTGCTCATGCCGCCTCGCGAGCGAGCAGGGCGCGCACGGCCTGCTCGACGTCCGGCTTGCGCATGAAGCTCTCGCCGATCAGGAAGGCCGAGGCGCCGACCCGGGCCATCCGGGCGAGGTCGGCGGGCGAGCCGAGGCCGCTTTCGGCGACTAAAAGGCGGTCTTTCGGCACCTTCGGAGAAAGCTCTTCTGTTACTTTTAAATCGACTTCTAAGGTCTTGAGATTACGATTATTTACGCCGATCAGATCGCCCTCAATTCGGAGTGCCCGGTGGAGTTCGGGAGCGTCGTGGACCTCGACCAGGACGTCCATACCCCAGCGGTGCGAGAGCCGGGCCAGTTCGGCGGCTAAAACGTCGTCGAGACAGGCCATGATCAGCAGGATGCAGTCGGCCCCGAGCGCCCGGGATTCCGCGATCTGGTAGGGGTCGATCATGAAGTCCTTGCGCAGGGCAGGCAGCTTGGCCGCCGCCCGGGCCTGGACCAGGAATTCATCCTTGCCCTGGAAGTAGGGCTCGTCGGTCAGCACCGACAGGCAGGTGGCGCCGCCGCGTTCGTAGGCGCGGGCAAGGGACGGCGGGTCGAAGTCGGCGCGGATCAGCCCCTTGCTCGGCGAGGCTTTCTTGATCTCGGCAATGAGGCCGTAACGGCCGGCGGCGATGGTCTTGCGCAGGGCGGCAGCAAAGCCGCGCGGCGCATCGGCAGCCATGGCGGCCTTTTCGACCTCGGCCAGCGGCCGGCGCGCCTTGCAGGCGGTGACGTGCTTGTGCTTGTCGGCGACAATCCGGTCCAGAGCGCTCATGCACAGATCCTCTGCAGCGTCGCCAATACCTGCTGTGCCTTGCCGCCGTCGATCGAGGCCACCGCCATCTCCGCACCCTGCTTGATATCCCGCGCGACGCCCGCGACCATGAGGGCCGCCGCGCTGTTCAGCACGACGATATCGCGGAACGCACCGGCCTTGCCGGCCAGCACCGCCTTGATCGCTTGCGCATTGTGTTCGGCATCGCCGCCCTTGAGCTTGTCCATGGTCGTGCGCGCGACGCCGGCTTCCTCCGGTGCGATCTCGATCTCGGTTACTTTGCCCTTGTCTAGCGAAGCGGCCCAGCTCTTGGTGGTCGTGGTGATCTCATCCATACCGTCCTGGCCGTGCACGACCAGGGCGCGCTCGAGCCCCACCTGGCCGAGCGCCTCGGCGACGGGGCGGAGCCAGCGCCGGTCGAATACGCCGACGAGCTGGCGCTTGACCAGCGCAGGGTTCGACATCGGTCCCAGCAGGTTGAAGATGGTGCGGTTAGGTGCGAGCTCGACGCGCGGGCCGGCGACGTTACGCATGGCGCTGTGATGGCGCGGCGCCATCAGGAAACAGATGTTGGCTTCGACCAGGGCCTGTTCGAGCTTTTCGACCGGCAGGTCGAGGCCGATGCCGAGGGCGGCCAAGACATCGGCGGCGCCGGACTTCGAGGTGAAGGCGCGGTTGCCGTGCTTGGCTACCGGCACGCCGGCGCCCGCGACCACGAGGGCCGAACAGGACGAGACATTGTAGGTACCGTGGTGATCGCCGCCGGTGCCGACGATATCGATCGTCCCGGCCGGCGCTTTCACGCGCAGCACCTTGGCGCGGAGCGCCCGGGCGCCGCCGGCCAGCTCGTCGGCCGTCTCGCCACGGACTTTCAGCCCCATCAGGAAGGCGCCCATCTGGGCGGGAGTAGCATCGCCCGAGGTCATGATGTCGAACGCCCGCTCAGCCTCGTCGATGCCGAGCGCCTGACCGTTGCCGACCTTGGCCAAAAGCCCGCGGAAATCCTCTATGTCGCCGCCCACCACAACCCCGTGCAGTTTTTGCCTCTTGCCGGCCTGGCCGGAGGGCGGTTAGCTATATCACATGACTGAAAACATCATCCTCAAGGTCACCGGCATGGATTGTGAGGGCTGTGTAAAGGCCGTCACCCGTGCTGCCACGGGGGCCGGCACAGCGCCGATTTCCCTCGATCTCCAAAGCGGCGAACTGCGCCTGCCCGCCGGGGCCGACGTTCCGACGATCACCCGGGCCATCGAGCGAGCCGGATTCGGCATCGCGGAGGATTAATCTTAAATAGAAGAATTTTGCTCTACTTATCTGATTAAATTTACTATTATTGAGATCGCTATTCGATTTTCACGCCTGCTGCCTGGATGACGCCTCGCCATTTCGCGATCTCGGCCGCCATGTAGGCGCCGAACGCCGCGCGGCTTTCGTTGGCCGGCAGGAAGGAAAGACTTTTCAGCTTCTCGACCACGGCGGGGTCGGCCAGCAGCCGCTGCACCTCGCCGTTCACCTTGTCGAGGATGGCTTCGGGCGTCTGGGCCGGCGCCGCCATGCCGATCCAGCCGACGGCGATCACGCTGGGCAAGCCTTGCTCGGCGACGGTAGGCACGTCGGGCAGATAGGGTGAGCGCTTAGCGTCGGCGACGCCGATCGCCGTCACCCTGTTCGAGCGGATCGGGCCCACCGCGCCGGGCATGGCGTCGGACATGAGCTGGATGTCGCCCGACAGCAGCGCCTGCAGCGCGTCGGCGTTCCCCTTGAACGGCACGTGGGTCATCTTGATGCCGGCAGCGGCACGGAACTGCTCGACCGTCAGGTGGCTCGCCGAGCCGTTGCCCGACGAGCCGTAGTTGAGGTCGCTCGTCTTGGCGCGCGCCACGAACTCCTTCATCGAGGCGATGCCGAGCTTGGGGCTGGCCATCAGGACCTGCGGGGTCCGCGCCACGTTGGTGATCGGCGCGAAATCCTTCAGCGCGTCGTAGGGCAGCTTGGGATAGAGCCCGGGGGCGATTCCATGGGTGGAGATCGTCACCATCAGGAGCGTATAGCCGTCGGGGGCTGCCTTGGCGACGGCATCGGCGCCGATGCTGCCGCCGGCGCCGGGCCGGTTCTCGACGATCACCTGCTGACCGAACGACCTGGTGAGCTGATCGGCCATGACGCGCGCCAGGATATCGGTCGATTGGCCGGCCGGGAAACCGACGACGATCTTGACCGGTTTGGCGGGCCAGGCCTGTGCAGCAGCAGGCAAGGCGAACAGGGCCGGTGATGCAAGGAGGAGACGGCGCTTCATGATGGCCTCGCGGTTTGAGAGCTAATCGATCTTCACGCCGGCTTCCTGGACGAGCTTCCGCCATCGCGCGATCTCGTTGGCGAGGAGGGTGCCGTAGTCGGCGCGGCGTTCCTGGGCAGGCACGAAGTAAAGACTCTTGAACTTCTCGAGCGCGGCCGGGTCGGCCAGCATGCGGTCGACCTCGGCCGCCAGCCTGTCGAGGATCGGCGCCGGCGTGCCGGTGGGCGCGCCGATGCCGACCGTGCCGACAGCAATCACCGAGGGGAAGCCCTGCTCGGCGATGGTCGGCACGTCGGGCATGTAAGGCGAACGCTTGGAATCGCAGATGCCGATCGGATTGAACTTGCCGCTGCGCAGCGGGCCCACGATCGCAGGTACGGCGTCAGACATGAGCTGAATGTCACCGCTCAGCATCGCCAATTGCGCCTCAGCGTTGCCCTTGAACGGCACGTGCGTCATGCGCATGCCCGCGGCATAGCGCATCAGCTCGACGGCGAGATGACTTGCCGAGCCGTTACCGGAGGAGCCGTAGTTGAGCGAGCCGTCCTTGCCCTTTTCGAGCAGGTCCTTGACCGAGGCGATGCCGCTCTTGGGGCCGGCGATCAGCGTCTGAGGCGTCTGGCCGATATTGGCGATCGGCGCGAAGTCGCGGACCGAATCGTAGGGCAGCTTGGGATAGAGCACCTGGGCGATGACATTGGTCGAGATCGTCATCATCACCAACGTGTAGCCGTCGGGGGCTGCCTTGGCCGCGACGTCGGCGCCGATCGTGCCGCCCGCACCCGGCCGGTTCTCGACGATCACCTGCTGGCCGAGCGTCCTGGTGAATTGCTCGGCCATGAGGCGACCCAGGATGTCGGTCGTTTGCCCGGCGGGGAAGGGCACGATGATGCGGACCGGCTTCGCGGGCCAGGCCTGGGCCGAGGCGCGCGGTGAGACGGCCGCGATGGCGGCAGACGACAGAAGAACCCGACGCTTGAGCATGGTGCCTCCCCGGCGCGGCGAGTCCGAAGGTCCCTCGCCATTTCTACGCGCCAATATGGCACTTGTCGGCGCTCTCGGCATGACCAAAGCTCCCGCCATGAGTTTCGATCTTCGCCGGCCCAATTGCTTCGTCATCGACCTGCAGGTGATCGCCGACAACGCGCGCACCATCCGCGCCAGGATCGGCCCGCACGCGCGCTTCATCGCCACGATCAAGGCGGACGCCTACGGCTTCGGCCTGCTGCCGGTGGCGCAGACGGTCCTCGCCAACGGCGCCGACTCGCTCTCGGTCGTGCGACTCGAGGACGCGATGGCGCTGCGCGAGGCCGGCATCACCTGTCCCATCCTGCTCTATGCCGGCTATGTGATGGGCGCCGACTATGTCCGCGAGGTCGAGGTACACGGCCTCACGCCCACGGTGCATGACCGCCACTCGCTGAACATGCTGGCCCAATCCTCGAGGGGCCGCATCGGCTGCGCCATCAAGGTAGACTGTGGCCAGGAGCGGCTCGGCGTTCCGGCCGAAGAGCTGGCCAACGTCGTGCGCATCGTGTCCGCCTCCGGTAACCTGCGCCTCGACCTGATCAACACGCACCCGCACGTCATCGACGGCAACGACGCGCATCTGCGCTGGCAGTTCGAACGCTTCGTGCGCGCCTGCGACGCTGCGCGGCCGCATTTCGCCGCTCCGCCTCCCGCGCTTATCTTCGCCAGCTCGCGCGTGCTGGTCGACGGATCGGACATGGTGATGTCGGGCGTGGATCCGGGGCAGGCGCTCTTCTAGTTGCCTAAAGGCCTGGCGCCACCGGGTGCCGCCGATCGCACGCCGTTCACGGCGCTCACCAGTCGGTTGATTCATGTCTTCGACGTGAAGCGCGCCGCCTATGCCGAGCTGGCGCCGGTGCCGACGCGGCCGGGCTCGCGAATCGGCATCGTGCCGATCGGCTATGGCGACGGCTTGACCCGGCTCAATGCCGGCGCGGCGCTGGTCTGCGGCAAGCGCGTGCCGGTGCAGGGGCCGCCCTCCGTCGAATACGCAGGTCTCGATCTGTCGGACTGCCGGGACGCCATTGTCGGCGACGAAGTGGCTTTCGTCGGCCGGCAGGGCGAGGCATGTATCACGCCGCAGGACGCCATGCGCCACACCGACACCGCGCGTGTCACGACTCTTGCAATGCAGGTCGGGCAGGCCATTCCGCAGCTCTACCTGCAAGCCGGAAACAAGGAGCCCGCGCGATGACATCGATCGACCGCCGCCATCTCGTGCTGTCCGTCGCCGCACTGACAGCGCTCGCGGCAAGCCGCGCCGCGTCGGCACAGAGCGCCCTCGGCAAGCCGGTTCGTATCGTCGTGCCCTATGGCGTGGGCGGCGGGGCGGACTTCGCCGCGCGCCTGATCGGGCAGAAACTGACGGACACGGCCGGGATCAAGGTGATCATCGACAACAAGCCCGGTGCCTCTGGCATCGTCGGCTCCGATCACGTGGCGAAGTCGCCGCCGGACGGCAGCGTCCTGTTGTTCTGCGACAGCACGCACAGCCTCAACACGGCGGTCAATCCCAAGATGCCCTACGATCCGGTGAAGGATTTTCGGCCGCTGACCCTGATCGGCTCCTCGCCGCAGTTGCTGGTGGCGCATCCGTCCTTCGCCGCGAACTCGCTCAAGGAACTGCTGGCGATGCCGCGCGAGATGTCGAAGAACCTGGCAATCGGTTCTTCCGGCCTCGGCGGCGCGCCGCACATGACGTACGAGCTGCTGCATCTCAAGTCGGGACTGACGCTCGTGCACGTGCCCTACAAGGGTGGCGGACCGGCGCTGACCGATGCCGTGTCGGGCCAAATTCCCCTGGTCGTCAATTCGGTGCCGGCCTGCATGCCGCACATCGTGAACAAGAAGTTGAAGCCGCTGGCGATCGCCAGCCCTCAGCGCGATCCGAGATTGCCGGACGTACAGACCTTCGCCGAAAGCGTGCCCGGCCTGGTCGTCTACAATTTCTACGGCGTGCTGGCGCCGGCGCGCACGCCGACCGACGTTGCCGAGCCATTGACCCAGGCGATCGTCCGCGTGCTCGATCTGCCGGAGGTCAAGGAGCGCTTCGCCGAGGCCTTCCTCGATTCGATGCCGCGCGGCGAGAAGGCGTTCGCCTCGTTCCTGGCCAACGACCTCGCCCTCTGGAAGATCGTGGCGGTGCAGACCGGTGCCGTCGTCGAGTAGCTAGGCCGCGCGGCGCTTCTGCTGGCTCGGGTGCTCGCCGGCGATCTTGAGAAAATTATCGAGGATCTTGTGGCCGTGTTCCGAGGCGATGCTCTCGGGATGGAACTGAACACCGTGGATCGGCAAAGTCTTGTGGCGCAGGCCCATGACGATGTCGCCGGTCTCGGCAGTGATCTCGAGGTCCTTGGGCCAGCCCTGGCGATCGACGATCAGCGAGTGATAGCGCGTCGCCTGGAACGGTGACGGCACGTCTTCGAACACGCCGGCACCCTTGTGGTCGACGCCCGATAGCTTGCCATGCATGGGCGTCGGTGCGCGCACGACCTTGCCGCCGAACACCTGGCCGATCGCCTGATGGCCGAGGCAGACGCCGAGCAGCGGCACCTGCGCCTTGGCCGCCGCGCGGATCAGGTCCATGCAAATGCCGGCCTCATTGGGCGTGCACGGGCCCGGCGAGAGTACGATGCCGCCCGGCTTCAGCGCCAGCGCCTCGTCGATCGTGATCTGGTCGTTGCGGTGCACGACCGAGCGCGCCCCGAGATCGCCCAGGAAATGGACGAGGTTGTAGGTGAAGCTGTCGTAGTTATCGATCAACAGGATCATGCGGGTACCTTATAGCGGCGCTGGCGACACGCCAAGCCGGGCGCGCCGCAGCTCGCGCTGCAGTAGCACCGGTGTGGGTCGCCAATTCACAGAGTTCGGTTGCCCCGGAGATAGGCGCACTGGTTTGCCTGGCCGTCGAAGCGGTATTTTATCTCGTAGATGACCCATAGGCTCTCGTTGTGTTGCCACCGGAATCAAGAATATTCCGGGCAACGTCGCCGCTTCCAAGCGGCGACAGCCGCGTTTATGGACGGTCAATCGGGACGTTGTCGGCATCCCCCGGTATCGTGTTCACGTAATGCGACGCCCCCTGGTGGTAGAGCATCTCATCGAGCTGATCGCCCGTATCGGGGCGCCCATGGACCTTCAGACAATCGAGAAATTTCCGGTCGATGAGACCGACCAGGTCGATGATGTACCATTGCGAATAGAGTGCGATTGCGCTGACTTCGGTCGTTGCAACGCGCGCATCGGCCGGTATGCGCTCCGAGAGAGAGGCGGTCAGACGCCGGATCTCCTCGCGGTCCGACGTTATGGTCGCGGAAAGTAGGAAAGTCCGAACAGGACCACAAAAGTGGCGAGGATGCCCGCACCGCATTCGATGATGCTCTTGCGGTCCGCCGTCGGGGAATCGATCTGCTTGTTCACAAGTCGACAGCATGGCGTCTACACGGTCATTTGGCGAACCCCACCCGGTCCGATGGCGGATCTGTCCCGATTGCGGACTAGGTTCGGCGATTGCACGGATTTGGGCGCCGATGCCACGAGGCGAATTCATTGCCCGTGGCATTCACCAGACTATAACTTGGGAAGATGGTCGTCGAACCCCTCATCGTCGGGCTGTTGCTGCTGGCGGCGCTCATGCACGCGTCCTGGAACGCCATCCTGAAGTCCGACCAGTCCGACCGGCTGGCGACCTTCGGCGTGATCATGACCACCGGCACCGCGATGGGCCTCTGCGTGGCGCCGTTCGTGCCGATGATCGAGCCGGCGGCGTGGAAGTACATGCTCGCTTCCGTGCTGGTCCACGTTGCTTACTACGCGTGCCTGCTGAAGGCTTATTCCTACGGCGATCTCAGCCACACCTATCCGATCGCGCGCGGCCTGGGGCCGCTGCTGGTCGCAATGGTCTCCGGCCGCTTCATCGGCGAGGAATTGCGCGTTCAGGATATTTTTGGCGTGGTGCTGCTGAGCTTCGGCCTGATCGCGCTCGCCATGCCGCTGAGGTCGGTGGTGCCGCGACCGGGCGGGCGTCACGGGCTTGCCACGCTGTTCGCCGTGCTGACCGGCTTCACCATCGCCACCTACACCATCGCCGACGGGCTGGGCGTGCGCTCGGCGGGGCCCACGGTCGAGCACCGCATCTCCTACATCGCCTGGCTGTGCATCCTCGAAGGGCCGTGGCTTCTCGTGCTAGCGGTTTACCTCCGGCCGGCCTCGGTGTGGGCGCATGTGCGGCGCACCTGGTATCGCGGCGTCATCGGCGGCGCGATCGCGAATATCGGCTACGGCGTCGCGATCTATGCGTTGGTACTCGGTCCGATGGCGCACGTCGCGGCATTGCGTGAAACCTCGGTGCTGTTCGGAGCCCTGATGGGCACGTTGCTCCTGGGCGAACCGTTCGGTAGCCGCCGCGTCGCTGCGGCAGTGGTGATTGTCATGGGGCTGGCATTGATGAATGCTCCGCGCCTGCTGTGAGCGGACGAACCTCGACCGCCAGGATGCTGAGGCGCCGGTACAGCCGCATTCGGCGCGCGATCGGCCACCAGCCGTAGAGGAAGATATCGATCGGGCCCCACATCGCCACACAGCCGACGATCAGCAGTCCTTCGCCGAGAATTCGCATCGCCGTCGACGCGTCGGGCAGCAGCAGCCCGCGTACGACCAAACACAGGCTGAGAAACGCCAGGCCGATCAGTAGGCTCATGCGTCCGCGCTCCGGCGTTCAAAAAACAATGGGGATTGTAAAGCCTTGCAGCGTGGTTGAGAATTTAGAACACTGAGCACGGAGGCACTTCACAATGCGCAGGTTGCTAGCACTTCTAGTCGTCACCATCACACTCGGCACGGCGCAAAATGCGAATGCCGGTCTGGTCTGCTCCCCTGAATTGATACCAATCTGAGAGTTAGAGTTTCGGCTATTTTGAGCTTTGAAGGAGCGAGAAATGGCACGGAAGGACTACACGCCAGAGCAGGTGATCGGGATGCTGCGGGAATCCGAGGTACGGCTGAGCCAGGGC
>CAMDQJ010000076.1 GCA_945905835.1 Asaia bogorensis | reverse complement strand
TGCATCCAGGCCAGCAGCACGCCGGTGACGACGGTGGCGAGCGCGGCGTAGCGGAACCACCACAGCACGTTGGGTGCGATGAACTTGGTGACGGCGGCGCGCAGCTCGACGGGCTGGATCGTCGGCATGGTCGGCACCTGCACGAAGTTCAGGTACCAGAGCAGGCCGATCCACATCACGCCGCTCATGACGTGCAGCCAGCGCATGGCGAATGTCGACCAAGCCATGTCGAACGAGGTCATCTTGCCGCTCGCGACGCCCACCGCGAGGATGATGATGATGAGGACGACGACGCCAGCGACGACGGTCCGCCCGAGCGATGTGAAGATGGCACCCATCCCGACAACTCCTTATCTTGTTGAAGGGACTGGAGAATCCCTGTGCGTTTCATTGTATGCTGCAGCCGGCCTGCGTTCAACGGTCGCAGAGCGGTGTTTATCCCCGATGACTGTTTTCGAAACAGCGCCCGAAGCTTCCCATCGTTATGTCCTCGATTCGGTACGCGAAACCGATCGCGACCGCTTCCTGGCGGCGCTGTTCGCACCGGAGCCGGCGCGACGCGGGTTGTTGGCGTTGCTGGCCTTCGACCGTGAACTCTCCCGTACCCGCGCAGTCACGAGCGAGCCGATGCTGGCGCGCATCCGGCTGGCCTGGTGGCGCGAGGCGGTGATGGAAGCGGCGGCCTCGAGCAAGCCCCGCGCCCAGCCCGTCGTCGAATCGCTTGGCGAAACTATGCGCCGGCATGGCCTGGCACCGCAGAAGCTGATCGCCCTGATCGACGCCCGCGAAGAGGAGATCGAGGGGCTGCTCGACGTGACGCGGACGGGCAATGCACTGGCCGATCTGCAGCTGGAGGTCTTGGGCGCGACGAACGAGGCGAGCCGCGCTGCGGTGCGGGCCGTCGCGTCGGCCTGGCTGATGGGCGAGGGACCCGAGCGCGACGCGCTGCTCGCCACCGCGCGCGCCCGGCGGGCTGAAATTGATCCGGCGGCGCTGCCGGTGCTGCTGCCGGCGCTGTCGATCGGCCGCAACCTCAGTGGTTGGCGTCGGCCGCTCGCCTATTGGTGGGCGGCCAAGCGCGGGCGATACTGAGCGACGAATTGGAGGAAGCATGGCGCGGGCAAAGGCCAACGGCATCGAGATCGAATACGAGACGTTCGGCAACAAGGGCGACCCGGCGCTGCTCCTGATCATGGGGCTGGGCGCGCAGCTTACCCTGTGGCCGGAGTCGCTCTTCACAGGGCTGGCCGCGCGCGGCTTCTTCGTCATTCGCTACGACAATCGCGATGTCGGCCTCTCGACCGATTTCGGCTCGTGGGGCATGCCGGATATGGCCGGCGCCATCCAGAAGCTGGTGAGCGGCCAGAAGGTCGAGACGCCTTATCTGCTGGGGGACATGGCGGCCGACGCCATCGGCCTGCTCGACGCGCTCGGTATCGCCAAGGCGCACATGGTCGGCGGCTCGATGGGGGGCATGATCGCCCAGATCGTTGCCGCCAAATATCCCGGGCGGACGCTCTCTCTGGTCTCGATCTTCTCGACCAGTGGCCGGCCCGGCCTGCCGATCGGCAAGCCGGAGGCTTTGGCGATGCTGACGGCGCAGCCCGAGGGCCCGGCGCGCGATCAGCTGATCAAGCACGGCATGAAGCTGCGTACGGTGATCGGCAGCCCCGGCTTTCAAACGCCCGACGCGGAATTGCGCGCCCTGGTCGAGCGCAACGTCGACCGCCGTTATTATCCCGTGGGTGCGGCCCGGCAATATCTCGCCGTCATTGCCTCGGGCGATCGCGTCGAAATGCTGAAAGGCATCAAGGTACCGACGCTGGTCCTGCACGGCGACGACGATCCGCTGCTGCCTGTGGAGTGCGGACGCGATGTCGCCCGGCTGGTGCCTGGTGCGGAGATCCAGACCTATCCCGGCTGGGGCCACGACGTGCCAAGCCAGATGGTGCCTGTTCTGGTCGATCGCATCGCCGGGTTCTGCAAAGCGGCGTAGGGAGCAGCGTATGAAATTCGGCATCTTCTATGAACACCAGCTTCCGCGGCCGTGGGGCCCCAGGAGCGAGTATCAGCTTCTGCAGGATTCGCTGACGCAGATCGAGTTGGCCGACAAGCTGGGCTACGACTACGCCTGGGAGGTTGAGCATCACTTCCTCGAGGAGTATTCGCACTCCTCGGCGCCAGAAGTCTTTCTCGGCGCCGCCAGCCAGCGCACCAAGCGCATCCGGCTCGGCCACGGCGTCGTCCAGCTCACGACCAACAATCCCCATCGCGTCGCCGAGAAGATTTCGACCCTCGACCTGCTGTCGGGCGGCCGCGTCGATCTCGGCATGGGCGAGGCGGCGGGACCGGCCGAGCTGCATCCCTTCGGCGTCAAGGTGCGCGACAAGCGCGAGCGCTGGGAAGAGGCGGTGAAGGCGATCGTGCCGATGTTCACCAAGGAGAGCTGGGAGTTCCACGGCCAGTATTTCGACTTCCCGGCACGTAACGTCATTCCCAAGCCGCTGCAGAAGCCGCACCCGCCGCTGTGGGTCGCGTGCTCCAACATCCAGACCATCGGCAAGGCCGGCGAATGGGGCATGGGCGCGCTCGGCTTCACCTTCGTGACGCCGGAGGCGGCACGCGCCTGGGTGCACAAGTACTACAACAACCTTTTAAACAACTCGAAGAAGCTCACGGACTATCCGAGCAATCCCAATGTCGCGATGGTCTCGGGCTTCATGTGCGCTGCGACCGACGCGGAGGCCGAGGCCAAGGCCGCCGGCTGGACCTTCTTCATCTTCGCGCTGTCGTATTACGGCCGGAAGGGCGTTGATGCACCGGGCACGTCCAACCTCTGGGAAGAGTACCAGGCGTGGAAGGGTGGGCCCGAGGAGAAGAAGGCGCTGGAGTCGGGCCTGATCGGCTCGCCCGACACCATCCGCCGGAAGCTGCGCGAGTTCGGCCGCAGCCGCGTCGACCAGGTGATCCTGCTCAACCAGGCCGGCAAGACCAGCCATCAGGACATCTGCGAATCGCTGGAGCTGTTCGCCAAAGAGGTCATGCCGGAATTCCACGCTGCCGAAGCCGAGCACGTGGCATGGAAGCAGAAGGTGCTTAACCGCGAGATCGTGCTCGAGGATCTCGATGTCGCGAAGTACGACATCTACAGCCACCAGAACGAACATATCGTCCGTCTCACGCCCGAGCAGCTCAAGGCCAAGATGGCCGAGAAGGAAGCGGCCGCGAAGCGCGCGTGAAGCCCCCTTTGAAGCAGCACGTCCCCGTCCTGATCGCGGGCGGCGGGCCGGTCGGCATGACCGTCGCCCGCACGCTGAGTTCCTTCGGCGTGCACTGCCTGCTGGTCGAGCGTTATCCCTCGACGACACGGCATCCCAAGATGGACATCACCAACGGCCGCTCGATGGAGCTGTTCCGCCGACTCGGCGTCGCCGGCAAGCTGCGCGCCGTCGCGGTGCCGGAAACCAGCAATTTCGACATCTCGTGGATCACCTCGCTTGCCAGTCAACAAGCAGGTGGCCGCGAGCTGCACCGTTTCCGCTATCCCAGCGTGATCGAGAAGCGCATCGAGATTTTGGCGCGCAACGACGGCACCCAGTCGCGCGAACCTGCGATGCGCGTGAGCCAGGTCGTGATCGAGCCGGTGCTGCGCGACGCCATCTTGGGCGATCCGCTGGTCGATGCGCGCTGGGGCGTGGCGCTGGAGGATTTCGAGCAGGACGAAACCGGCGTAACCGCGACACTGCGAACCGTTGCAACCGGCGCCACCGAGACCGTGCGCTGCGATTTCCTGGCGGGATGCGACGGCGGCTCGAGCATCGTGCGCGAAAAGCTCGGCATCGGCCTCGATGGCCGCGCCAATGTCGCGCATCGCTACATGGTGCATTTCCGTTCGGATGCGCGCGACATCCTGCAGCGCTTCGGCATCGCCTGGCACTACCAGCGGGCCACCGGCACTATCATCGCGCAGGACGACAAGGAAATCTGGACCCTGCAGGCGAGGCTGCCACCCGGCATCGATCCCGCCGCCCTCGATCCGCACAAGATGCTCGACGATTTCGCCGGCACCAGCTTCCCGCACGAGATCCTGGTCGCCAATCCGTGGTTCACCAATCTCCTGCTGGCCGAGCGTTACCAGGCCGGCCGCGTCTTTCTCGCCGGCGACTCGGCGCATCAGTACATCCCGACGGGCGGCTACGGCATGAACACCGGCATCGGCGATGCCGTCGATCTCGGCTGGAAGCTCGCCGCCGCGATCAAGGGCTTCGGCAGCGCCAATCTGCTGGCGTCTTACGAACGCGAGCGCCGGCCGGTCGGCTACCGCAACCGCATCGCTTCGGAGCGTCACACCGGCGTCCGCCTCAAGATCGCCGAGCTCTACGACAAGGAGCACGATCCCGACGCCCTGGGACGCGGCATCGCCGCTCTCGGCAACGCCGAGAACGAGAGCTGGGGCGTCGAGTTCGGTTACCGCTATGACGGTGTCGAACCCAATCCCGTGGTTTACGAGCCGACCACGGTGCCCGGCGCGCGCCTGCCGAGCGTCGTGCTGCGCGACGGCTCTTTCCTTTACGACCGGCTCGGGCCGTGGTTCACCTTGTTGCGCTTCGGCGACGCCGATCCCTCGCCCTTGATCGATGCCGCACCCGCGCCGCTCGAGATTGTGGTCGTCGACGATGTCTCGATCGCCTCGATCTACCAGGCCAAGCTGGTGCTGGTGCGCCCGGATACGCACGTCGCCTGGCGTGGCGATCGCTGCGACGATGGCGACGCCGTGTGGGCAAAGGTGCTGCAGTGAAGGTCGCCGTCATCGGCGGCGGCATCGGCGGGCTGTCGGCGGCGTTGCAGCTCCTGAAGGCGGGGCTCGACGTACAGGTCTACGAGCAGGCGCCGCGCATTTCCGAGATCGGCGCCGGCATCCAGATCAGCCCCAACGCCTCTCGGCTGTTGCACCGCCTCGGCCTCAAGCCCGCGATGGACGCGGTCGGTGTGCGTCCGCTCGCTGTCAATCAGCGGCGCTGGGACGATGCCCGCACCCTGCAGTGCGCGCCGCTCGGACCCGAGGTCGAGACGCTGTTCGGCGCGCCCTACTATCACTTCCACCGCGCCGACCTTGCCAACCTTTTAGCCGATGCGCTGCCGCCGGAACGCATCCATGTCGGCCACCGGCTGGTCGGGATCGAGGAGAAGGGCGAGCGCATCGTCGCCCGCTTCGAGAACGGCGCCGCGGCCGAGGCCGACCTGCTGGTCGGCGCCGACGGCATCCACAGCAACGTGCGCCGGCTCACCTTCGGCCCGGAGAAGCCGCGCTTCACCGGCTGCGTCGCCTGGCGCGGCCTGGTGCCGGCCGAGCGCATTGCCCATCTCGATATCGAGGTCGCCTCGCACAACTGGATGGGACCGGATGCGCATTGCGTCCACTACTGGGTCGCGGCAAAGAAGCTGATGAACGTCGTCTGCGTCGTCGAGCACGGCACCTGGACCGACGAATCGTGGATCACGCGCGGCGACGTCGCCGAGGTGCTGCGGCGCTACGAAGGCTGGCATCCTATCGTGCGCGGCCTGATCGGCGCCTTTCCGGAGACCTTCATCTGGGCGCTGCACGATCGCGCCGAGCTGCCGCACTGGACCAAGGGTCGAGTCACGCTTCTGGGCGACGCCTGCCATCCGATGCTGCCGATGATGGCGCAGGGAGCGGCGCAGTCGATCGAGGATGGCGCGGCACTGGCGTCGCTCCTGAAGGCGATGCCCGATGACGTGCCCGAGGCACTCCTGCGCTACGAGGCGATCCGCAAGCCGCGCGCCACGCGCCTGCAGGAGGCGAGTGCTGCCAACCGCAAGCGCTTCCATCTGCCCGACGGCCCCGAGCAGCAGAAGCGCGACGAGCTGATGGCCCTTTCAGGCGATCGCTCGATGGCCAATATCGGCTGGCTCTATCAGCACGACGCCGCAGAGGTGAGGTAGGTCATGATCGAAGTGAACGGGCTGGCCCACGTCATCCTGACCGTCAGCGACTGGGAGAAGTCGCGGGCCTTTTATGCCGAGCTGCTGCCTTTCCTCGGCATGAAGAAGGTCTATGACGGCAACAATTTCCTCTATCACGTCGGCGGCCGCACCGCGCTCGGCATCCAGCGCTGCGCGCCGGAGCACGAGGGCGCACGGTTCGATCAGAACCGTGTCGGCATCCATCACCTCTGCCTGCGCGCCCGCACGCGCGAGGACGTCGACAAGGTCGCGGGCAAGCTGCGGGCGATGGGCGCACATATCGACCGCGGCCCACTCGAGGGCGACTGGGCACCCGGCTACTACTTCATCGTCTTCGAGGATCCCGACGGCATCCGACTGGAAGTGAACTTCATTCCCGGCAAGGGACTTTTGGCGTCCGATCCGCCGCTCAACCCCAGCAGCGACCCTAACTGGGACCAGGACGCCGGCCCGCCACGCTTTTGAGAACCTCTTCGGTATGCTCGCCGAGCTTCGGCGCCGAGCGCGGCGAATGCGGGCGCTGGCGGTCGAAGGAGATCGGCAGGCCGACGATGCGCGGCCCCTTGTCCTCGCCGGCACGTGCCGGCAGCTCGTGCACCAGGTCGACGGCGGCGAGCTGCTCCGTCGCCGCCAGCTCTCCGATGTCGTTCACCTCAGCGCAGGGCACGCCGGCCTTATCCATCACCTCCAGCCAGTGGGCGCGCGGCCTGGTGAGCATCGCAGCGGCGATCAGCGGCAGCAGCTCGGCCTTGTTGGCGACACGCGCCGCACTCCTGGCGTAGCGCGGATCGGTCGCCCATTCGGGATGCCCCAGCACGACGGCGCAACGTGCCCACAGCCGGTCGTTGCCCGGCGCCAGGCAGAGCGATTTGCCGTCGGCGGCATCGAAGGTCTGGTAGGGCACGATCACGTTGCCGCCGGTGCCGTGGCGCTGCGGCACTTGCCCGTTCGCGAGATAGCTGTTCACCCCGCCTTCGACCCAGTGCACCGCCGCGTCGAACAGCGAGGTGTCGACCAGGCAGCCCTTGCCGGTCTTGTCACGCATCCGGAGCGCCGCCAGCGCGCCGATGGTGCAGAACATGCCGGTAGCCTTGTCGTTGATCGAGGCGCCGCAGAAGGTCGGCGGATCCTCCGGCCGGCCGGTGACGCTCATCATGCCACCATAGGCCTGCAGCAGCGGGTCGAAGCCCGGCTTCATCTTGAGCGGGCCCTCGTAGCCGAAGGCCCAGATCGAGCAGTAGATGAGGCGCGGATGGCGCAGCAGCATCGCTTCGGGGCCAATGCCGATCTCGTCGACGACGCCCGGCCGCAAATTCTGGATCAGGATATCGGCGGTCTCGCACAGCCGGTTCAGCTTCTCGACATCGGCCGCCGCCTTGAGGTCGAGCTCGACCGAGCGCTTGTTGCGGTTCTGGCTGTAGAAATAGAGCGAGGTCACGCCGTCCGGCCCAAACGGAGGCCCCCAGATGCGCGCATCGTCGCCGCCGTCGGGCTTCTCGATCTTGATCACGTCGGCGCCCATGTCGGCCAGCAGAACGCCGGCCAGCGGCCCGGCCAGCGCCTGTCCGACTTCGATGACGCGAATTCCATCAAGCGGCAATGCCACGGGATTCTCCCTCTTCGTTTCACGCCGGACGCGCTCCCGACCCCGCCGTAGTGTACCGTCTTGCGAGCGGGAGAGGGAGGACGTCATGACGATGCCGGCCGATACAGATACGACGACACCGAAATACCTGCGCGACAAGTACGCCCTGGTCGGCGTCGGCGAGACCAAATACATGCGCGGTTCGGGCGTGACGACACGCGCGCTCGCGACCTGGGCGGTGCGCAACGCTATCGAGGATGCCGGGCTGAAACCGTCCGACGTCGACGGCATGCTGTCCTACCAGTCGGGCGATTCGACCTTCTCGAATTTCGTCGCCGGCGACTTGGGCATCCGGCCCAACTTCTACATGGACGTGTTCGGCGGTGGCTCCTCGACCGAGGCGCTGGTCGGCATGGCGATGGGCCTGATCGAGGCCGGCATGTGCAAGGTCGTGGTGATCTTCCGTGCCATGAACGGCTTCTCCCAGGTCCGCATCGGCGGCACCGGCGCGCGCGCGGTGGCGCCCGTCTCGGGCGACGCCCTGCACGCCCGCGCCTATGGCTGGCAGAGCGCCGGCCAGATGTTCGCGCCCTCCTTCATGCGCCACATGCACGATTACGGCACGCGGCCCGAGCAGGTCGCCGCCGTCAAGGCGATCCACTCAGAGCATGCCTCGAACAATCCCAAGGCGTTTTACAAGCAGCGCTTCACCGTCGACGACGTGCTCAAGAGCCGCTTCATCTGCAAGCCACTGCATCTGCTGGATTGCTGCGTCGAGACCGACAACGGCACGGCGCTGGTCGTCGCCGGCGCCGACCGCGCCCGCGACTGCCGCCATCCGCGCACCCTGATCCGCGGCGTCGTCGGCCGCTGCAACAAGCCGCGTACCGACATGCACTACCAGCACGGACCGATCTCGACCGTCGCCGGCAAATATGCCCGCGAGATCCTGTGGCCCAATTCAGGCGTCGGGCCCGAGGACATCGACGCCACCGGCTCGTACGACGCCTTCACCTTCACCACCATGCTGCAGCTCGAGGATTACGGCTTCTGCAAGAAGGGCGAGGGCGGCGACTATGTCAGCGACGGCACGATCCGCCTCGGCGGCCGGCGCCCCAACAACACCAGCGGCGGCCATCTCTGCGAGGGCTATACGCACGGCCTCAACATGGTGATCGAGAACGTGCGCCAGCTCCGCCACGATGCCGACGATTCGTGTCCGGTCGGACCCGACGGCAAGCGCCAGCACACCTACGACTACCGCGAGGGCGGCTGCCGGCAGGTCAAGAAATGCGAGCTCACGGCCAACATGGGCTGGGCCAATCCCGGCACCGGGTCGGCCATGGTCATGCGGAACGAGTAGGGGAGGGGATCATGGCACTGCAAGCGACCTATCTCGGGATGCCGCTCGACGTGAACGACCTCGACGTCGAGAACCTCGAATATTTCAAGCACTGCGCCGCGCACGATTTCCATCTGCAGAAATGTACCGCCTGCGGGCTGCTGCGCTATCCGCCGACCACGGCCTGTCCGTGGTGCGCCAGTCCCAAGTCGGAATGGACGAAGGTCGAAGGCAAGGGTGCCGTCCATTCCTACACCGAGGTCCATCACGCCATTCAGCCGGCCTTCAAGGCGCACACGCCCTATCTCATCCTCGTGGTCGATCTCGACACGCAGAAGGGCAAGCCGAGCGCCGACGAGGCGCTGCGCGTGGTCGGCAATCTCGTCACGCCGGACGGCCAGCTGGCGCCGCCGGAGATGGTGCGCCGCGTCGGCATCGGCACGCGTGTGGGCATGGCCTTCAGCGACGTGGCGCCGGGCTTTGCCATCCCGCAATGGACCATCGACGAGGGCGCATCCCAGCCCGCCAAGCCGTGGCGTTATCCGCAGGAGTGATGACGGGCAACGCCCGCAATGTGATAGGCTGCCGGCAAGGCATATCGAGGAGACACGCCATGAACCAGGTCATGAATCTGTCGCAGCGCGCCGACGACCTTGAATCTAAGATGGCGCGCGAGCTCGACGTCATCGTCGTGAAGTCGCGTTTGCACATGCTGGCCGAGGGCGACATGGGGCCGCCGCCCAATGGCGGCATGCTGAAGAAGGCCAATCCCGGCGCCGACATCCTGATGGGCGACGATCCGCGCCTGCCGGCGATGCCCGCGGCGCCGACGCTCACCGACTTCTTCAAGCTGCGCTTCGGCCCCAGCATGCATCTCCTGCAGAGCGCGCGGCATGCGCTCAAGGCCGGCCTGCCCGAGAAGATGGTGTTGGCCTGCCTGCTGCACGACATCGCCGTCGTCGGCTTCATCCGCGGCGACCACGGCTACTGGGGCGCCCAGCTGGTCGAGCCCTATGTCGACGAGGAAGTGACCTGGGCGATCCGCGCCCACCAGGTGCTGCGCTTCTATCCCGACGAGGCGGTCGGCTACGAGTATCCGCAGGCCTATGTCGCCCTGTTCGGCGAGAACTACCGTCCCGACCCCTATATCGACGAGGACTACAAGCGCATGCGCGCGCACAAGTGGTACATGTCGGGCCGCCAGATCACGATGAACGACATCTACTCGTTCGATCCCAACCTGCATGTCGAGCTGGAAGAGTTCACCGACATCATCGGCCGCAACTTCCGCCAGCCTTCGCAAGGGCTCGGCTTCGACAACAGCCCGGTCGCGCATATGTGGCGGGCGATCATCCGGCCGGCCAAGTATCTGTAGTCACCGCGCGCGATGGCCGGCTTCTCTCCCCGCATCCACGAGGCGCCGGACGACCTGCTCGCCGCCATCGACTGGTGCTACGATCAGGGCTGGACCGACGGCCTGCCGGTCGTCCCGCCGGCCGTCGACCGGGTCAAGGCGATGCTGGCGGTCGACGCCCGGCCGCCTGAGACGGTGATCGCGCACCATCCCGCCACCGGACTCGATCTCTCGCTGCATGCCGCCGCCGTCAATTCGGTCATGGCCGGCTGCCTGCCAAGCTATTTCCCGGTCGTGGTCGCGGCCTTCGAGGCCATGGACCGGCCGGACTTCAATTTCCACGGCTCGACCGCCAGCACCGGCGGCTCGGCGCCGCTGCTGATCGTGAGCGGCCCCACTGCCGACGAGATCGGCATGAACTCGGACGTCAATCTGTTCGGCCCCGGCAACCGGCCCAACGCCACCATCGGCCGGGCGGTGCGGCTGATCCTGCGCAACGTCTTCCAGATGCTGCCCGGCATTTCCGACAAGTCGACCCAGGGCAACCCGGGCAAGTACAGCTTCTGCATCGCCGAGCGCGCGCGCGGCAATCCCTGGCCGCTGCTCTGCGAGGTGCAGGGCTACGCCAAGGGCACCTCGAGCGTCACGGCTTATGCCGGCGGCGGCTTCTGCAATATCGAGAACCACGGCGGCAATACGCCCGAGCAGATCCTGGGCTCGGTCGCCGACGCCATGGCCAACTACGGCTGCATCACCTTGGGTCAAAGCGTGGTGATCCTGGCGCCCGAGCACATGAGCATCGTCGGCGGCGCCGGCTGGACGCGCGCCGACGCGCAGGCCTTCCTCTTCACCTGTGCCAAGCGCTCGGTTGAGGGCATGAAGGGCGTCGGCAAGTATCGCGACCGCGAATACGACACGCAGCACGGCGAGGGGAGCCAAGGCCCGGCCGAGCCCGGCTTCATGCATCGCGGCCTCTCGCCCGACGACATCCTCATCACCATGGGCGGCGGCGATGCCGGCGGCCATTCGTGCTTCATCCCGTCGTGGAGCCGCGGCCGCGGCTCGATCATGCAGCACGCCGCCATCAAGGGGAGCTGAAGATGCAACTCTACGCGCCGACCTCCACCGCGCCCAAGCGCAAGGCCTTCCGCGCCCCGGCACTCGACGGCATCGACGGCATGCGCATCGGTGTGCTGGAAAACGGCAAGCTCAACGCCGAGGAGATGCTGAACGAGCTGGCCCAGCTCTTCGTCCAGCGCAACGGCTGCACCATCCGCACGCTCGCCTCGAAGAAGAACGCCTCGGCGCCGGCGCCCGGCAACACACTGGTCACGGTCGCGCAGGAGGTCGACTTCCTCATCACCGGCCTGGGGGATTGAGGCTCCTGCTCAACGTGCAGTCTGCACGACGGCATCACCTTCGAACAACTCGGCAAGCGCGCCGTGGTTCTGTGCACCACGCCGTTCGAGGTCACCGCCAAGAACATCGCCCGTGTGCTGGGCTTGCCCGACTACCCGTTCCTCACCGTCCAGCATCCGATCGGCAGCTGTACGCTGCCGGAACTGAAGGCGCGGGCTGAAGTCGCGTACCACCAGGCGCTGCCGATCCTGTTGCACACGTAAAAGATTCCCTCCCGAAAGGCCCGCCATGAGTTCAGCGACGAGTTCACTTGCCGCCCGCCGCGACCGCGCCTTCGGGGCGGGCGCCCCCCTGTTCTACAACACGCCCCTGCACATCGTGCGCGGCGAGGGCGTGTACCTGTTCGATCAAGATGGCCGCCGCTATGTCGACATGTACAACAACGTGCCCTGTGTCGGTCACGCCAACCCCGTTGTCGTCGAGGCGATGGCCCGCCAGCAGGGCACGCTCAACGTCCACAGCCGCTATCTGCACGAAGGCATCGTTGCCTTCGCCGAGCGGCTGGCGGGCCTGCATGGCCCGCAGATCGAGAGCGTCCTCTTCAGCTGCTCGGGCACGGAAGCCAACGAGGTGGCGCTGCGCATGGCGCGTCTCGCGACCGGCAAGAGCGGCATCGTCTGTACCAACGCCACCTATCACGGTAACAGCGAGGCGGTCGCGAAGCTTAATCGCATCGGCGACATCAGCAACGCCACCGGCAACGTGCGTGCCATCCCCTTCCCGGAGATGCTGCGCCCGCTGGTGCCCGGCGCCAGCGAGGCCGAACTGGCGGAGGCCCATCTCGATCGTCTGCGCGGGGCGATCCGCAGTCTCGAGGAGGACGGTGCGGGCTTCGCCGGGCTGATCGTGTGCTCGATCTTCGCCAACGAGGGACTGCCCGACGTGCCGCGCGGGTTCATGACGCGCGCCGCGGAGATCGTGCGCGCCGCCGGCGGCCTGGTGATCGCCGACGAGGTCCAGGCCGGCTACGGCCGCACCGGGCGCTGGTGGGGCTACGAGATTACCGGCTTCACGCCCGACATCGTCGTGACCGGCAAACCGATGGGCAACGGCCTGCCGTTGGCGGCAACCGCCGCAGGCCGCTCGCTGGTCGAGGGCTTCCGCGCCGCAACGCGCTACTTCAATACCTTCGCCTCGAGCCCGTTGCAGGCGGCGGTTGGCATGGCCGTGCTCGACGTCATCGAGCGCGACGGCCTGCGGGAGAATGTCGCGAAGGTGGGCGCGGCCCTGAAGACGGCGCTGTCCGGGCGCAAGGCGCGCTTTGCCTCGATCGCCGATGTCCGGGGCCACGGACTCTTCGTCGGCGTCGAGATCGCCAAGACGGATGCCGCCCGCACGCCCGATACCGACAAGGCGATCGAGGTCATCAACCGTCTCAAGGACAGGGGCTTCCTGACGAGCAATGCCGGCGCCTACAAGAACGTCGTCAAGATCCGCCCACCGCTGGTCTTCGCGCAGAACCATGCCGAGGAATTCCTCGTCGCCTTCGACGCGACCATGGCAGAACTCGATGGATAAGGAGACGATCGACCGGACCTTCACGCCGGCCGCCCGCGCCGCCCTCGCTTCCTTTCCGATCGACGCAGCCGAAACAACGCTGGTCTCCCTGTCCGAGAACGTCACCTTCAAAGTCACCGACCGGCGCGACGGCGGCGCCTATGTGCTGCGCCTGCACCGGCCGGGCTATCACACGCTCGAGGAGCTGCAATCCGAGCACGACTGGATCCGCGCTTTGGCCGAATCAGGCGTCGAGGTGCCGAGGCCCGTCGCCGCGCGCGACGGCCGGGACTATGTCCCCGTGACGATCGCCGCCACCGGCGAAAAGCGCTTCGCCGGCATGGCGCGCTGGACCGAAGGTCGCCTGCTCTCCGACGTCCTGGCCGAAACCGCCGACCAGCGGACGGTCGAGGACTACTTCGCCCAGCTCGGCGCTCTCACCGCCGCGATGCACAATCAGGCGAGCGCCTGGCGGCCGCCGCCGGAATTCTCGCGCCATCATCTCGACACCGACGGCCTGATGGGCGATGCGCCGCACTGGGGGCCGTTCTGGGAACACCGGTCGCTGACGGCGGCCGAGCGCGGCCTTCTTCTCGATGCCCGGGGACGGCTGCGCGAGAAGCTGGCGCGGCTCGGCAAGGATCCGTCCGGCTACAGCCTGATTCATGCCGACATGCATCCTGGCAATATCCTGGTCGACGGCGAGCGGCTGACGGTCATCGACTTCGACGATGCCGGCTTCGGCTGGCACCAGTACGACATCGCCGTCGTGCTCACCTACTGGCAGAGCAAGCCGAACGCGGCGGAGATCGAGCGCGCCTTCTTCGGCGGCTATCGTGCCACCCGGCGGGTGCCCGACGCGGCGCTGGCGGCGATCCCGATGTTCCGGCTGATCCGCTGGATGGCCAGCATCGGCTGGTTCCACCAGCGCCCGGAACTCAAGCGCCCCGCCGTCTTCGAGGAGAGGAAGGCCTGGGTGCTCGAGCAATGCGCCGCCCTTCGGCGCGATGAGGTTTTTTGAGGCGCGAGGCCCATCGGACATGCGATACCCTGCCTCGAACCAAGGCGCCTTCCGGGGCGCGCGGAGGATCAGATGACTGTGCGTGCTGGCCGCGAATTCCTGGCCATTCCCGGCCCGACGACGATGCCCGACGAGGTGCTGCGCGCGATGCACCGTCCGGCGGTCGACATCTATTCGGGGCCGTTGCTGGCGCTGACCGACGGCCTGCTGCGTGACGTCTCTCGCATCTTCGAGACCAAGGGCCGCTCCTACATCTACATCTCCAACGGCCACGGCGCCTGGGAGGCGACGCTCACCAACGTGCTGTCGAAGGGCGACCGGGTCCTCGTGCTCGAGAGCGGCCGCTTCGCCATCGGCTGGGGCGAGTATGCCCGCCGCATGGGCGTCGAGGTCGAGGTTCTGAAGGGCGACATGCGCCGGGCCGTGCGGCCGGCCGAGGTCGAGGCGCGGCTCAAGGCCGATCTCAAGACTGCGGGCAAGAGCTCCACCTTCAAGGCCGTGCTGGTGGCGCAGGTCGACACCGCTTCGGGCGTGGTCAACGACATCGAGGCGATCGGCAAGGCGATGCGGACGGCTGGCCACGATGCGCTGCTGATGGTCGATACCGTCGCGTCGCTCGGCTGCATGCCTTTCGAGATGGACCGCTGGGGCGTCGACGTCGCGATGTCGGGATCGCAGAAGGGCCTGATGTCGCCGCCGGGCCTGGGCTTCGTCGCGGCCAACGACCGCGCCCGCGAGGTCCACAAGAAGGCCGACCTGCGCATGCCCTATTGGGACTGGACCGACCGCGAGGGCGACCAGCACTACCAGAAATATGCCGGCACTCCCCCCGAGCATCTGCTGTTCGGCCTGCGCCAGGCGCTCGACATGCTGTTCGAGGAGGGGCTCGACAACGTCTTCCGGCGCCACCAGCTGCTGGCGGAAGCGGTGCGCCGCGCTGTCGGCACCTGGGCCGAGGGCCAGGCGATCGGCTTCAACATCGTCGAGCCGTCGGAGCGCTGCGATACCGTCACCGCGGTGCTGGTCAACGGCTACGACCCGGAGAAGCTGCGCGCCTATTGCGACCGCAATTGCGGCGTGATCCTCGGCCAGGGCATCGGCGAGCTCGGCGGCAAGGCCATTCGCATCGCGCACATGGGCCACGTCAACGCGCCGATGGTGCTGGGCACGCTGAGCGTGGTCGAGATGGGCCTGAACGCGCTTGGCATCCCGCACGGCAAGGGCGGCGCCCAGGCGGCGATCGACTGGCTGGGCGAGCAGGTCAATGCCTAAGGACCAACCCTGCTCATCCTCATCGGAGCGCGCTCCTCCGAGGTCTCTGTTCGAGCGTCAGTGCTCCATTGCACCCCGGATCGGCGAGACCGGCAGATCGGCGGGACGCATCAGGAACGCTGAACCGGGCGTGCCCGCCCGCAGCTTGGCCAGGATCTCGTCGGGATCGTATTCGACGCCGATCGGATTGGCCTCGAAGTGCTTGCCGTTCATGTAGGCATTGGCCTCCTCGACCGTCGCGCAGGCGTCGACCTGCAGCTCCATCTGATTGCCGTCGGGATCGGCGTAGTACATCGACATGGTGACGCCGTGATGGATGCACCAATAGGGCCGGATGCCCTTGTCCTTGAGTTGCGCATAGTTCTCGAACAGGGCGTCGACCGAATCGTAGGTATAGGCCACGTGATCAACGCCAATGGTGCCGCGCTTGTCGCCGCTGGTGTCGGGATGGACCACCGCCATGTTGATCAGCGCGACGCGATGGTGCTCGTCGTCGTAGGACAGGAAGGCCAGCACCGGGTTCTGGTATCGCACCTTAGCGTCGAACATCGTTTCGTACCATTGGACCATCTCGTCGAAACGGCGGGTGCGGTAGACGACGTGGACGAAGCGGGCGGGGCGGATGCGGGACATGAGGCCATTCTCCTGGGGACCGCTCGAGCTATTAGACTACCAAGCGTCCTGCCATGACAAGCCACCCTGGCAGTGCCCACTCCGTAACTCGCGCGGCGGCTTACTCCTTCGTTGCCGAGTGAGTTCGCACCCCTTGACTCATCCCTCGCGCGGCACATTATTGTTGGCCGGTTCGGGCCTGCGCTGAACCTCGCGCCTAGCGTGATCATCGTCGGAACGCACGATGACCTCCAATCTGAGGGCTGTACCCTTGTGAACTGCCCATTCTGCGCCGAAGAGATCAAGGACGAGGCGATCGTCTGCAAGACCTGCAGGCGGGACATTTCGGTTTCCAAGCCGGTGATGGAAGCCAACCGTCTGCTGACGGAGAAGGTCGCCGTGCTTGAGACCGAGCTCGCCGAGCTGAAGGCCTCGCTGCCGCTCCAGGTAGAAGTATCCGTTCCTGCGCCACCGCCGAATCCAGCCAAGGCCGTGCTTCTCTACATAGTCCTGCCGACGCTTGCGCTGATCTGCGGGCACTATCTGTTGGTGATAAAACTGGACGCGAACCTCGGCTGGCTGCGCGCCGCCTCGATCGTCCTGCCGGCGCTGGTCGGCTACTGGCTGGAGACGAAATGGAGCCCGCGCTGGTTCGTGACGGCCGCGATGGCCATCGTCGTTGCCGTCGCCTCCGTGCTCGGCATGTCGATGTCGGTGCATCTGGCGGACGGTTCGCCGGTCCTGCCGGCCACCGCCCGCGATTGGCGCGAAACCCTCGAATACGTGGCGAGCATCGGGCTTTCCTACGTGCTGGGGCCGCTGATCGCGGTGGGACTGCGGCCATTTCACAGGCCTTCGAGGCGACCCCGGCCGCGGTCGGTCGACAGGCTTGCCGCGCTCGTTGCGCGGCACATCGCCGGCGGCGGCAAGGGAGTGGAGCAGCGACTCGAAAAACTTTTGAAGCTGATGAACCTGGGGATCGCGTCGGCGACCGCCGCCGGCGCCATATTCACCGGGTTCAAGGGCGTGCTGTAGCGCGCAGACTGGTTCAAGCACGTATATCCCGATGGCGCGCGGCTTTGTGTATCTGGCGGCTGTCGTCGACTGGTTCAGCCGCCGTGTTCTGGCGTGGCGGCTTTCGATCACGATGGAGGCGGCGTTCTGCATTGAGGCGCTGGAGGAAGCCCTGTCGTGCTACGGCACGCCGGAGATCTTCAACACCGATCAGGGCAGCCAGTACACCACAATGCCCATGATGAACGCCCAGGAGTTGCCGTTGGTGGCATTCGAGGGGCCCCCGATTTGGTAGTACATGAAGCCGCCGACCAGCTTCACACTCGTTTCGAGTTGGTAGGCGACGCCGACTTCGTACTTGTTGGTGGTTTCCGCACCGAAGCTGGCTGCGCCGGTGTTCGGGTTTGTTCCGAAGTAGGCGCTGGTCGAAGTTGCAGTAGCGGCAAAGTTCGAGACGCTGGTGCCGGACGTGAAGCCACCGATGGAGGCCGAGCCGTTACCGTTGTTGTTTACAGCGCTGCCCCAGCCTGCCGACATCTCCCACGGGCCGGTTTCGTACATCGCGCCAATAGTCCAGTAGCGGGTGTCGTTGTCCACACCGATGTAGTAGTTGGCACCGAGGCCGTTGGTGTCGTAACCCATCGCACCGCCGACCGTCCAACCGTCGTAGCCGAGCTGGGCACCGAAGACGTGCTGCCTCCAGGTGGAGCGGTTCCAGCCCGAGATCAAGTTGGCGGCGTTGTTGTATTTCCGGTAACCCGGGTTGAAGGAAGCGTTAGCAAAACCAGCGTGCAGAGCGACGGTGATATCGCCGAACTTGTTCAGGTAGTTGGCGCCGATGTCGAACTCATCCTGATACTGCCCGTCGTTGATCGGGCAGTTTGCAAAGTTGGCGCCTTTGTTGTAGCCGCAATCACCAGCCGTCAAATGCTGCTGTAGCTTCGGAGCGTAGCTGACACCGACCTGCAAGCCGTCGAAGCGCGGCGTGAAGTAGGTGATGCGGTTTGCGTCCCCCCACTTGGCGCCGATTTGGTAGCCGTAACCCGCGCGGACCGCCTTGTTGCTGTCGCCGACGGCGTTCCAATTGAAGTTATGCTGCCCGAAGCCAAAGCCGTTCAGGGCCGACGGCGTGCCGTAGAACATACGATAGGTGCCCGGATCACGCGAACCGAACTCGACGCGGCCCAGTCGCCGTAGGCGAACAGGAACGCTTCGTCGATCTGCTTACTCCTCGATACCGGAGTTCCCGCGGAAACGTCAGAAACAGTCTGGTTCCCCGAACCGGTCCAAGTCTGGTTCATATTGTGGGCTTCGAGTTCGACCGTCAGACCGACAGTCGTGCCGTCGTCGAGCTTGGTCTGCCCGATGAAGTGAATCTCACCTTCATAGATCAGGTTGACACCCTTGAAGTCTAACGTCGAACCGTCGAGCGCGTAAATCGAGTCTATCGACCCAGCGATCACATAACCCGTCCAGTAGCCGCCTATGCCCATCTTGATCGGATCGTCGGCCATGGCCGGAGCGGGCATCAACCCACCGGCGATCAAAGCGGTCGAGCCCAGTAGAAGCTTTTTCATCATTCTTCTTCTCTCATTGCCGGTAGTGCGTACCTTGAGGCCTGCGTCGACCGGCGGGATTTTGTTCCCCGCGAACGGCAAACGCAGCCGCCGGCGAGCGGCACCGTCCGGCAGCGACCGTCGACCCGGCCGGCGGGCAAAAAAGCCCCGGAGGGCGAGGCCTTGGCGCACCGCGGGTTAACCCGACAGTCCCCAGATGAACCCGCTGAGAGACGCGAACGCTATCATTTTGCCGGGTTGCGGCAAAGCTATTGGCGGCCCAAAAGGCGCTGTCGGCGCCAACCAAGCCGCGCCGAGACCACGAAACGTCGGGCCCCATGGACAGCAGATCGATGACAGGCCCATTCTTCGAGGTGCCCTGAACTTTGAGAAGGCACGGGCTGTCGAGAAAAAGCAGCTTGTGGGAAGTGACAAGAACGCAGCATAATTCATCTAACAAAAGGAGACGCTAAGCTCGGGCAAGCTTAGTCGGACGCAAGCAACCTGACCTGCTTAGGGTAAAATTCTTGCATAACTTGGCGCCAATCTTAGGAGGCTGATTATGAAGGCCATGACGCGTCGGGTGGTGCTGTCCTGCGGTATCGTTTCCTTCGGTACTCTTGCCGTACGAGAGTCTCGAGCTCAGGGAGGCGGCAACTGGCTGGTCACCAGTCAAGAAGCCACCCTCCCGGTCTCGCCGACCAGCAAGGCGGGCCGTGCCATCAGCCGCGGTCCCGCCATCCGGCAGGTTTCGCCGGCGGGGCCGGTCAGCCCGAACAGCCCGTTCGCCTTTCGCGTGGAGTTCGTCGGCCGGGGTGGCGAAAAAATCGATCCTGCCTCGGCACAGATCACGCTTCTGCGCGGCAACAACATCAACATCACCCAACGCCTGCGGGCTTTCATCTCGGCAAACGGCGTTGAAATCCCCGACGCCATGGTGCCTCCGGGCCTCTATGTGATGCAGGTTGCTGTAAGCGACGCCGGCGGCCGCCAGAGCCTGGCAAACATCGAGATCGAGGCCCGCTGAGGAAGGCGACGCCTCGGGCTTCGGGATCATCGGCGACGGCTGAGCGAGGACAGATCATCTCTAATTCAAAGGCGCGCGACAGCATCGCAAGGCGCGCGGTGCTCGCCGGGGCACTTCCCATGCTGGCCTTCCCTGCAGTCCAGGCGCAGGGACAGGCGGCCGGCGTTGCTCTAGTGATCGGCAACTCGCGTTATCAGTGGGAAGCGCCGTTGCCCAACGTCCGGCGCGATGCGCCGGACATCGCCAAATGCTTTCAGGCGATGGGGCTGCGGACCGAGCTCGTCCAGGACGCCGGCCGCGAGGCCATGCGTGCGGCCATCGACAAGTTCGCGGCGGCATCACGCGGCGCCAAT
>CAMDQJ010000075.1 GCA_945905835.1 Asaia bogorensis | reverse complement strand
AGCGACGTCGACTTCGCCTATTTCCCCAACGTCATGGCGTTGGCGACCTGGGCCGACTACCTGATCGTCTGCCTGCGCTCGGACTCCTCAAACAAGCACATCATCAATTCAGACGTGCTGAAGGCGCTCGGTCCGCGTGGCCACGTGGTCAATATCAGCCGCGGCTGGGCGGTCGACGAAGCAGCATTGGCCGAAGCGCTCCGCAACAACGTCATCGAGGGCGCGGCACTCGACGTGTTCGACGAGGAGCCATACGAAGGCACGGAATTGCTGCAGCTCGACAATCTCGTGATGACGCCGCATTTCGGCGGCGGCACCGAGCATGCCCAGCGCCGCATGACCGCGCTGGTCTGCCAGAACATCGACAATCACTTCGCCGGCAAGCCGGTGGCCTCGCCGCTGCCCGAGCTGCGCGACATGGCGCAGAACAACGCGGGCCGGCTGCGGTAAGTGGAGCTCACCGACGTCGCGGCGGCGTTGCTGAGTGCGCTTCTGCACGCCGGCTGGAACGCCGCCGTCAAGAACAGCCACAATCCGACACAGACGATGACGGCGCAAATGCTGCTGAGCGCGATCATCGTGCGGCCGGGGTTTCTGTGGGTCGGCCTGCCCGATCCCAAGGCCTGGATCTGGATCGCGGCCTCGACGCTGGTGAACGTCGTCACCGTATCGGCGCTGCTGCGCGCCTACGAGCTGGGCGGCTTCGGCATCGTCTATCCGGTGGCGCGCGCCGTGGCGGTCCTGCTTATGGTGCCGCTGGCGGCGGGATTTGCCGGCGAGCGCATCGGCACGCTTGCCCTTGCAGGCATCGTCATCATCGCCGTTGCCCTGGGCGTGCTCGCCTACGATGCGACACGCGACCATGCCGCGAGCTTGCGCGCGCTGGCCTGGACGCTCGCAGCAGGGCTCGGCACGGCGGCCTATGTGCTGTGCGATGCGCAGGGCGTGCGCGCGGCGGGATCGCCGCTGGCCTACGGCTTTGCCGTCTCGATCACCAACGCGATGGCGATGTGCTGGCGCCAGCGGCACTCCGGGCCACCATGGCGGCAGGTCGCCGGGCAATGGAAAGTCGCGGTGCCGGCGGCCCTGGCGTCGACCGTCTCCTACCTGCTCATCCTCTGGGTGTGGAGCCATGCGTCGATCGCGCCGACGGCGGCACTGAGCGACACCAGCGCCATCTTCGCCGTGCTGATCGCCATCAGCTGGCTCAAGGAGTCTTTTACGCGGACCCGCATCGCCGCGGTGCTGCTGGCCGCCTCTGCGGTGCCGCTGCTGCGCCTGGGCTAGGCCGCGGGATCGACGCCGAGCGCCACCGGTTTGCCGCCTGCCGCGACCGGCGTCTTCATCCAGACGTCGTAGTAGGCACGCAGCGCCGACGGATAGCGCCGCAGCTCGGTGATGATCCTGTAGGAGCGGTCGACGTCGCGTGCCTCGAGGCCCCAGGCCTCGATCCCGTCGCCGCGCGCGAGGTAGATCGCCCGCGCGACATGGAAGCGTTGCGAGACGATGACGATGCGCTTCTGCCCGTAGATCGAGCGCACGCGCAGGACCGAGTCATGCGTGCGCACGCCCTGGAAGTCGCGATAGATCGCAGCCGCCGGCACGCCGCGCTCGACCAGGCGGTCGCGCATGTAAGTCGGCTCGTCGCCATCGCCGCTGGCGATCAGGTATTTGACACGCCCCGCCTTCCACAAGGCGGCGGCGGCATCGAGGCGATAGACGAGATAGCGATTCGGCCCGCCCTCCGGCCCGATCGGTGCCGCGCCCAGCACCAGCACCGCGTCCGCCATCTGCGCACGCACCGGATCGTCGGTCATGAAGGCCGATGCCTGGACATCCAGCCGGCGATCCAGCAGCCACGCCAGACCGGTGACGCCGGCGGCTGCAACAACGAGCAGGAAGGCAATCAACAGCACTCGCACTACGTCTCTCCGATCCCTATAACCACGCCATGTCCCGCCTCAGCACCGCCGAAGCCACCGTAGAAGCGCTCCTGCGCCATGGCGTCGACACCGTCTATGCCCTGCCCGGCCTGCACAACGATCCACTCTTCGACGCATTCTACCACGTTGCCGACAAACTGCGCGTCATCCATCCACGCCACGAGCAGACTGCAGCCTACATGGCGCTGGGCGCCGCCCTCGCCACCGGCAAACCGCAGGCCTTCGCCGTCGTTCCGGGTCCCGGCCTGCTCAATGCCGGTGCGGCGCTGCTCACCGCCTATGGCATGAACGCACCAGTGATCGGCCTCATCGGCCAGATCCCGCAAGCCGACATCGATCGTGGCCATGGCCACCTGCACGAGATCCACGACCAGCTCGGCTTGATGCGCCACATCACCAAATGGGCCGAACGCATTCGTGGGCCGCAGGAAGCGCCCGGCCTGGTGGCTGAAGCGATCCATCAGGCGACGACCGGTCGGCCAGGCCCCGTCGTTCTCGAATGTGCGCTCGACACCTGGGCCAAGCGCGCCGAAATCGCCTTTCCCGACATGCCGCTGCCACGGCCGGCCGACGCTATCGACGATGAGACGATCACGGTGGCTGCAAGAATCCTCGGCACCTCGGAGAGGCCGATCATCGTGGTCGGCGGCGGCGCCATCGGTGCCGAGGCGGAGATTGCGCAAATTGCAGAGCTGCTCGAGGCGCCGGTCAGTTCCTACCGCCGAGGCCGCGGCGTTATCCCCAGTTCGCATCGCCTGGCCATCGACATGCCGATCGGCCATCGCTTGTGGAAGGATGCCGACGCCGTCCTCGCGGTCGGCACGCGCTTCCTGATCCAGAACTCAAACTGGGGTATCGATGCCAAGCTCAAGGTCGTACGACTAGACATCGACCCCAATGAGCCCGAGCGCTTCCTCAAGCCCGATGTCGCCATCGTGGGCGACGCCGCACCGCAATTGCGCGCCCTGATCGCCACTCTCGCCAAGCACAATCGCAAGCGCAGCTCCCGCGCCGAAGAACTGAAAGGCCATCGCGCCTGGCTCAGCGAACGGCTGTCGCGGTTGGAGCCGCAGACGGGATTCCTGAAGGCCATCCGTGCCGCGCTGCCCGAGGACGGCATCTTCGTCGACGAGGTCTCGCAAATCGGCTTCGCTTCGCGCGTGGCGTTGCCGATCGAAAAGCCGCGCACGTTCCTTTCACCCGGCTACCAGGACAATCTCGGCTGGGGCTTCGGCACCGCTCTCGGCGCCAAGGCCGCGATGCCGGACAGGAAGGTCCTGGCAATCGCCGGCGACGGCGGCTTTCTCTATCAGATGGGCGAACTCGCCACGGCGGTGCGCCACAACATCGCCGTCGTGGTCGTGGTCTTCGACAACGGCGCCTTCGGCAATGTGAAACGCATCCAGCAGCAGCACTACGGCAACCGCCTGATCGCCTCGGACTTGCACAATCCAGACTTCAGCAAGCTGGCCGAGAGTTTCGGCATCGCCTCCTTCAAGGCGCTCGATCCGCCGCAGCTCGAAGACGCCCTGCGCAAGGCCTTTGCCCTGAACGCGCCGGCGCTGGTCTGGGTGCCGCACGGCGACGTGCCGAGCCCGTGGGACATGATCATGATGCCCAGGGTGCGCGGCTAGTGGAGCTTCCCCGCCGCCCGGTCGCCGTTGTCTTCGACATGGACGGCCTGCTGTTCGACACCGAGGCGCTGTACCAGGAAGCGTTCGGGTTGACGGTAACCGAGGGTGGCCATGCAATGATAACGCTCGAAACCTTCCTCGGCATGGTCGGTAGGCCCTGGCCGATCAGCCGCGCCGTCCTGCTCGATAGCTACGGCGCGGACTTTCCCGTCGATGAGCTGGTCGCGGCGTGGCGGCACCATTTCGACGTCATCGTCGCGACCCGCCTCGCCCTGAAGCCGGGCGTCGTCGAGCTGCTCGGCACGCTCGACGCGCTGCGGTTGCCGCGCGCCATCGCCACCTCATCGTCCCACAAGACCGCGCAGCATCACCTCTTGGCGCACAATCTGGTCGCTCGTTTCGACACCATCGTGGCGGCTGGCGACTACGCCAACGGCAAGCCGGCACCCGATCCGTACCTGAAAGCCGCCGAGCGCCTGGGCGTCGAGCCGCATCTCTGTCTCGCGCTGGAGGATTCCCACAACGGCGCGCGCTCGGCCTGCGCCGCCGGGATGATGACCATCATGGTGCCCGACCTGCTCGCGGCGACGGACGAGATCGCCGCCCTCTGCACCTTCGTCGTTCCCGACCTTCATGCGGTCAGGCGGCTGGTCCTGACGGCGCATTAAGGAAAACGACCTCAGGGCTTTGCTCGCGGTCGAGCTTTTCCAACACCTCGCCGAACCCAGTCTTGCAGACGAACCCCAGTCGCCTCATCGCCTTGTTCGAGTCGTATACGCGGTCGATGTTGTCGAACATCATCCAGTTGCGCCGGGCGTAAATCTCGCGATAGCGCGGGAAGTAGTGGTTCACCACCACCGGCGCGTATTCCATGAGTTGCTGGCAATCGTCCGGCTCGAACGGCGTCAGCGCCGAGATGATGAAAGTGTCGAAGCCGATCTGCGGCGCCCGCGCCAGCGCCACGACGTGGGCCTCGGCAGCATCCTCGACCGTGAGGCGGCGGAACAGGAACTCGTTGGCCTTGGTGTTGAGTCCCGACTGGATGATCGAATGCGCCATGTCGTCTTCCTCGGGGAAGAAGCGCCCGGTCCGCAGCACGATCAGCGGCAGGCCGTGGCTCTCGTGGAACATGCGGCAGAGATGCTCGGCCGAGAGCTTGGTGATGCCGTAGATGTTGCGCGGCAGCAGCGGCGTCATCTCCTCGTCGATCCACACTGCGCGGCGCGCGCCACGCTCCCGGCTCTGGCGGATCTCCTGCGAGATCATCAGCGACGTCGTCGAGGTGAAGACGAAGCGGTCGACCTTCGAGCCCGGCGCTGTCGCCTCCTCCAGGAGGTTCAGCGTGCCCTGGACGTTGACGGCGACGAACGGGGCGTTGCCGTGGGTCTCGATGTGCGGCTTATGCAGGGCGCTGGCATGAATGATGGCCGTAATATCGTTATCTTGCAACATTTTATGGACCGTCATGCGATCTACAATGGAGCCCACGATATCGGTCGCCACGCCCGGCAGCGGATCGAGCCCGACGACATGATGCCCGTCGCGCTTGAGGCGCGGCACCAGGGTCTGGCCAAGCCAGCCCGAGGAGCCAGTCACCAGGATGTTCACGCCAGCCTCGCCTCGCCGAGCGCGGCCTGCTGGCGGGCGGCAAGGACTTCGATGTCGAAGCCTTCAATCAGGCTCTCGAACAGGCGGTGCCAATTGATCGAGGCGCGCAGGTGGATGAACACCGAGCCGAGGCCGATGGCGGCACGATCCATGAAGACGAACTCGCGCGGCGGCCGCACGCCGCCCATTTTGCGCAATTCGCCGAACACATTCTGCGCCATCTCGCGACCGTAGCCGGGCGCCATGTCCTCGGTAAGGCGACGCGCGCGGTCGTCCATCAGCGGACCATAGAGGAAGGCCGCCCAGCGGTTGAGCACCACGATCATCTCGCGCGTCAGACCGGTAAAACCCCAGTCCTCATAGGCAGCCACGGCGCACGCCTCGTCGTCGGTCATGAGCGCACGATAAAGCTCGATCGAGCCGCGCACGAAGCGCGGCGGGAAGATGCGCACGCAGCCGAAATCCATCAGGTTCACCGAGCCGTCGGGCCGCACCGTGTAGTTGCCGAGATGCGGATCGCCGTGAATGACGCCGTAGTGATAGAACGGCACATACCAGGCGCGGAACATGTTGACCGCCAGCCGGTCCTTTTCTTCCTGCGGCTTGGTCTTCCAGTTGAGCAGCGGCTCGCCGGCCAGCCAGGTCATGGTGAGCAACCGGTCGGTCGAATGCGACGGCACGACCTCCGGCACGTGCACATTGGGCTCGTCGCGCAGCATGTGCCGGTAGAGCGCGACGTGCCTGGCCTCGCGGCCGTAATCCAGCTCTTCGCGCAGACGGTTGGTGATCTCGGCATGGATCTCGTCGGTGCGGATGGCGGGATCGAAGCGCTGGCCGATGGAGAACACGACTTTTAGCTGGTTGAGGTCGGCTTCCAGTGCCGAGGCCATGTCGGGATATTGCAGCTTGGCCGCCGCGTCGCGGCCGTCCGGCAGCATCGCGCGATGAACCTGGCCCAGCGAGGCCGCGAACGACGCCTCCTTGTCGAAATGCGTGAAGCGGTTCTGCCAGTCCGGCCCGAGTTCGGTCGCCATGCGCCGGCGCACGAAGGCCCAGCCCATGGCCGGCGCGTTGGCTTGCAGTTGCGCCAGTTCGCGGGCGTATTCCGGCGGCAGGGCGTCGGGGATGGTGGCAAGCAATTGCGCCGCCTTCATGAGTGGGCCTTTCAGCCCACCCAGCGCCGCCCGCAGATCGTTGGCGTGCTTGTCGCGATCGAGCGACAGGCCGAGGTAGCGCTGGCCCGCTAGCTTGGCCGCGAGACCGCCGACCGAGGCGCCGACCTTGGCATAGCGGCCGAGCCGTCCGCCCAGGCTGTCGCCTTCGTCGTCGGCCACTAGAGCGTCTCGAGTTCGTCGACGAAGCCCGAGATGACACCCAGCCCCTTGTCCCAGAATGCCGGATCGCTGGCATCGAGGCCGAACGGCGCCAAAAGCTCCTTGTGCCGCTTCACGCCGCCCGTCTTCAGCATGTCGAGATACTTGGCCTGGAAGTCGGGCTGGCCCGACTGGTAGGCGGCATAGAGCGAGTTCACCAGACAATCGCCGAAGGCATAGGCGTAGACGTAGAACGGCGAATGGATGAAGTGACCGATATAGGACCAGTAGACGCGATACTCGTCGTCGAACTGGAAGGCCGGTCCGAGGCTCTCCTTCTGCACCGCCATCCAGATTTCGCCGATCGCGTCGGGCGTCAGCTCTCCCTCGCGCCGCGCGGCATGGATGCGCGATTCGAAATCGTAGAACGCGATCTGGCGCACCACGGTGTTCAACATGTCCTCGACCTTGCCAGCCAGCATCGCCTTGCGCGTGGCCTTGTCAGGCGCGGTCTTGAGCAGCGACTGGAAGGTCAGCATCTCGCCGAACACCGAGGCGGTTTCGGCGAGCGTCAGCGGCGTGTCGGCCATCAACGCGCCCTGCCGCGCCGCCAGCACCTGATGCACACCGTGACCCAGTTCGTGGGCCAGCGTCATGACGTCCCGTACCTTGCCCTGGTAGTTGAGTAGCAAATATGGATGCGCCGACGGCACCGTCGGATGGGCGAAGGCGCCCGGCGACTTGCCGGGACGCGCCGGGGCGTCGATCCAGTTGTTGTCGAAGAACTTCTTGCCGACGGCGGCGAGGTCCGGCGAGAACTGGCCGTAGGCGTCGAGTACGATCTTGCTCGCCTCGGCCCACGGGATCACGCGGTCGTCATGCTCGGGCAGCGGCGCGTTGCGGTCCCAGTACGGCATGGTCTCGACGCCGAACCATTTGGCCTTGAGCTTGTAGTAGCGGTGCGCGAGGCGCGGATAGGCGGCCTTCACCGAGGCGGCGAGCGCGTCCACGACCTCGTCCTCGACGACATTGGCGAGGTTCATCGAAGATTGCGGGCGCGGATACTTGCGCCAGCGGTCGTCGATCTCCTTGTCCTTGATCAGCGTGTTGGTGACCAGCGAGAACACCGAGATGTTGTCGCCCATCACCTTGCCGAAGGATTTGGCCGCATCCTTGCGCACCGTGCCGTCCTTGCTCGACAGCTTGTCGAGGATCTGCGGCTCGGTGAGCGTCTCGTTGCGGAAGGGATAGCGCAGCCGCGCGATGGTCTCGTCGAACAGGCGCGACCACGAGGCGCGGCCGACGACGTATTTCTCGTGCAGCATCGTCTCGAGTTCGTCGGAGAGCTGGTGCGGTCGGAAGGCGCGCAGGTCGCGCAGCCACGGCGCATACTTGGCGAGCTCCGGCGCCTTCATCTTGTCGGCGAGATCGGCATCCTCGATGCGGTTCATCTCGAGCCGGAAGAACACCAGCTTGGTGCCGATGTCGGTCAGGCTCTCCGAGACGTTCTGCGAGAAGCGGCCGCGCTCGGGGTCGGCCATGTCGCCGGCGTAGTGCAGCAAGGCATAGGAGCCGATACGGCCCATGCGGTCCGACATCGCCTCGAAGGTTGCGATGGCCTGGCCCAGCGTCTTGCCGTCGAGGCTCGCCACCTTGCCCTGATAGGCCTTGGCGAAGGCCTCGGCTTCTTCGGCTGAGCGCTTGAGGTCTGCCTGGAGGTCGGGCCCGGTCGGGCTGGAATAAAGGTCGGTAAGGTTCCAGGTCGGAAGATTGCCCAGCATCGCGCTCATTCACATACTCCCTAACGAGTCTGGATATCGGGGTCTGCGGCGATGGCGTCAAGGAACGGGCCGATCAACAGGGCGGCATAGGGCTCGATCGCGGCCGCATCGACCTCCTTGTAGTGATTGGCGGCGTCGAGAAGATTCATCGTCCCCAGCACACGGCCTGCATAAACAACAGGCACATTAATCGCTGATTCGCAGCCCAGCGAATAGATCAGCTCGTAGTCGAAGAACGCCCAGGCGACGTCCTTCCTGTTGTAGCCGACTCAGGATCGGCGCTCGCCGATCACGCGCTTGTGCCAGTCGCTTTCGGTCACCGGCTTGTAACCGCCGACGGGATATTCCTTGGGCATGTTGGTGTAGATGCGTTTCACGCGCCGGTCGTCGGGCGCGACGTAGAGCAGCGTGAAGAGCTTGTGCCCGACCGTCTGGGCCAGTGGGCAATGTCACGCTGGCAGAGTTCACCCCCAAACTCCGCCCGCTTCGCTTCATGGCGCTGTAGCATTTCCAATGACTTAGCAGGCTCGGGCAGAGGCCAGAAATGGCTCACAAGCGCCAACGTGACAATGCCCTTGCCGCCCTTGATCTGCTCGTACCTGAACTTGCAGTCCAGAATGTCGCCCTTCTCGTCGAAGTCGCAGGGACCCGAAGCGCCGGCATAGTCGACCTTCTCGCTGGCCATGATCGCCTTGATGCCGTCGACGGCGTTGTCGACCGCCTTGCCGCCGCCCTGACAGACCTTGCGGATATTGTCCTTGAGCGCCTGGCCGGTCGTCGCCTTGGCATAGGCCATCGTCATCAGCACCATGCTGGCGTGGTCGTAGACCTCGCAGGTGTAAGGATCGGGATTGGCCAGACCGGACGCCTTCTTGACCCGCTCGTAGGCGCTCGATCCCTCGGCCGGCGATGGCGCGAAGGTATAGCCACCGCGCAAGGCCTCGATCGACAACAGGCTCATGCTGCCCGCCGCCCGAGGTAGGCTTCGCGCACGCGCGGATCGTCGCGCACGACGTCAAAGCTGCCTTCGGCCAGCACGCGGCCTTCGGCCATGACGATCACCGGATCGCAAAGCTCGGCGATGAAGCCCATGTCGTGCTCGATCAGCAGCACGGCGATGCCGCGTTTGGGCAGTTCGAGCAGACGCCCGGCGATCTCGTTCTGCAGCGTCGGATTGCCCGCGCCGTTCGGTCCGATCAGGCCGGTGATGCCGCCGGCCGCGACCGTGAAGTCGACGCCGCGCAGGACTTCGAGTCCGTAGAAGGCGCGGCGGACGTTCTTCAGTTCAAGCATCGGTCCCGGACTCTTAGAGACGATTGTAGGTCTTGAACCACTCTATGAACTTCGGGAGGCCCTCATCCACAGAGACTGTCGGCTTCCAGCCGAAATCGCGCACCGTCTCGGTGATGTCGGCGGCAGTTTCCAGCACGTCGCCGGGCTCGCCGGGTTGCAGCTGGATCTTGGCCTCCTTGCCCAAAAGCTTCTCGAACAGCGAGATCACCCGCAGGATGTCCTCGCTACGCGCCGCGCCAAGATTGTACAGCCGGTGGCCGGGCTCGGCGGCCGGCTTGTCGAGCACGGCCAGCGTCCCCGACACGATGTCGTCGATGTAGCTGTAGTCGCGCTTCACGAAGCCTAGGTGATAGAGCTGGATCTCCGAGCCCTCGTGGATCGCCTTGGCGAAGATATACGGCGACATGTCGGGCCGGCCCCACGGCCCATAGACCGTGAAGTAGCGCAGGCCGGTCATCCTGAGCTTGTGCAGGCCGACATAGGTCTCGCTCATCAGCTCGGCCGAGCGCTTGGTCGCGGCATAGAGCGACACCGGATTGTCGACGCGGTCGCCCACCGAGAACGGCAGGCGCCGGTTGTTGCCATAGACCGACGAAGACGAGGCATAGACGAAATGCTTCAGCGTCTTCAACGTCCGGGCGAGCTCGAGCATGACCAGATGGCCCATGACGTTGGTTTGTACGTAGACATACGGATCGATCGCCGAATGCCGCACGCCGGGCTGGGCCGCTAGATGCACGATACGGTCGATGTCGGAATGCTTGCTCGCCAGCCCCAGCATGGCCTCACGGTCGGCGACGTCGCCCTCGACGAAGGTGAAGCCGCGTTCGTCGCGCAGCGGCTTGAGGCGGGCGAATTTCAGGACCGGATCGTAGTATTCGCTGAAATTGTCGACGCCCACGACCCGCTCGCCCCGCGCCAGCAGGGCCTTGGCGACGTAGGAGCCGATGAATCCCGCGGCGCCGGTGACGAGGACAGTCATGAAATACGGTGAGTGGTCAAAAGGCTGCTGCCCCAGGACGATGGCGGGGTGTTTACAACATTTCGTGCCGGGGCGACACCGTGAAACGCTGCCCCCGCCGCGGCTAAGTCTTTGCTAGCAAAACGTCTTTTCACGGTTTTTGAACGTTGCACATTGCTTTGTGCAACATTGTGTCGCTACCGTACCTATATACACAGTCGTGCTTCAGAGTTTGTGGGAGGTTGCCATGTCCCTCGCGGTGACCCTAGACGACAAGTATCTGCTCGATAGCGGCCGGGTCTATCTGACCGGCACGCAGGCGTTGGTCCGACTGCCCATGATGCAGCGGCAGCGCGATCTTGTGGCCGGCCTCAACACCGCGGGCTACATCACCGGTTATCGCGGCTCTCCGCTCGGCGGCTTCGACCAGGCGCTGTGGCAGGCCAAGCGCTTCATCGCCAAGAACCACATCAAGTTCCAGCCCGGCACCAACGAGGATCTTTCCGCCACCTCGCTGTGGGGTACCCAGCAGGTCGGCCTGCTGCCCAAGCCGAAATACGACGGCGTCTTCGGCATCTGGTACGGCAAGGGCCCGGGCGTCGACCGCTCCGGCGACGTCTTCAAGCACGCCAACTACGCCGGCACGTCCAAGCACGGCGGCGTCCTCGCCCTGGGCGGCGATGACCATATGGCCAAGTCGTCCACGGTCGCGCATCAAAGCGAACCCGCCTTCATGTCGGCCGGCATGCCGATCATCCACGCCGCCAGCGTCCAGGAATACCTCGACCTCGGCCTGCACGGCTTTGCCATGTCGCGCTACTCGGGCCTCTGGGTCGCCTTCAAGGTCTTGAGCGAGACGGTCGATTCCTCGGCCTCCGTCTACATCGACCCGCACCGCATCGAGATCCACACCCCGACCGATTTCGTCATTCCGCCCGAGGGCCTGCACATCCGCTGGCCCGACGATTGGCTCGGCCAGGAAAAGCGCGTCATCCAGCTCAAGCAGCCGGCGGCGGTCGCCTACTGGCGCGCCAACAAGCTCGACAAGCTGATGATGGGCCGGCCCGACGCGCGCTTCGCCATCGTCACCGTCGGCAAGTCCTACCTCGATGTCCGCCAGGCGCTCGACGAACTGGGCGTCGACGATTCGGAGGCCGAGCGCCTTGGCCTCGCGATCTACAAGGTCGCCATGGTGTGGCCGCTCGAGCCGGAGGGCATCACTGCCTTCGCCGCCGGCAAGCGCGAGCTCCTGGTGGTCGAGGAAAAGAGTCCGATCATCGAACGGCAGCTCAAGGGCATGCTGTTCAACGTGGCTGCCGACCGCCGCCCCACCATCGTCGGCAAGCACGACGACAAGGGCGGGCCGCTGCTGAAATCCGACGGGGAGCTGACGCCCGGCGAGATTGCCGCCGCTCTGATAGCGCGCTTCGGCATCGACTCCTTCAGCGAGCGCACCAAGCAGAAATGGCAGCAGCTGCAACGCCGCCAGTCACGCCAGGTACGCAACGAAGCCGGCATGAATCGCACGCCCTATTTCTGCTCGGGCTGCCCGCACAATACCTCGACCAAGGTGCCCGACGGCTCGATGGCGATGGCCGGCATCGGCTGCCACACCATGGCAATCTCCATGGAGCGCAACACCAAGACCTTCACTCACATGGGCGCCGAGGGCGCGTCGTGGGTCGGCGCGGCGCCCTTCACCGACACGCCGCACATGTTCCAGAATCTCGGCGACGGCACCTATTTCCATTCCGGCATCCTCGCGATCCGCCACGCCATCGCGAACAACACCAACATGACCTACAAGATCCTCTACAACGACGCCGTCGCCATGACCGGCGGCCAGCCGCATGACGGCGTGGTGACGCCGTGGACGATCAGCCAGCAGGTCCATGCCGAGGGCGCGCGCCGCATCGCGCTGGTGAGCGACGATCCCGACAAGTACCCGATCGGCACCGAATGGGCGCCCGGCATCACCTTCCATCACCGCGACCAGCTCGACGAGATCCAGCGCGAGCTGCGCGAGTGGCAGGGCGTGTCGGTGCTGATCTACGACCAGACCTGCGCCGCCGAAAAGCGCCGTCGCCGCAAGCGCGGCACTTATCCCGACCCCAACAAGCGCGTGCTCATCAATCAGGCGGTATGCGAGGGCTGCGGCGACTGTTCCACACAATCGAACTGCCTTTCCGTCATCCCGGTCGAAACCGAGTTCGGCAAGAAACGTGCGATCGACCAGTCCTCGTGCAACAAGGATTTCTCCTGCGTGAACGGCTTCTGCCCGAGCTTCGTCACGGTCGAGGGCGGCAATCTGCGCAGGGGCAAGGCCACCAAGCCCGCGGTCGGCGCGGCTGAACTTCCGCTGCCGCCCGACCCCGTCCTGCCGTCGCTCGCCGACAGGCCCTACGGCGTGCTGATCACCGGCATCGGCGGCACCGGCGTCGTCACCATCGGCGCCATCATGGGCGTCGCCGCCCATATCGAGGGCAAGGGCGTCACGGTGCTCGACCAGCTCGGCATGGCGCAGAAGGGCGGCGCGGTCGTAAGCCACGTGCGCGTCGGCGCGACGCCGGAAGCGTTGCATGCCGTGCGCCTGGGGGCAGGTGCCGCCAACCTGCTGCTGGGCTGCGATCTCGTGGTCAGCGCAAACGCCGACTCGCTCGCCCGTCTGGAGCCCGGCACGTCGCGCGCCGTCGTCAACACCCACGAGACCATCACCGGCGAATTCACCCGCCACTCCGACATCTCCTTCCCCAGCCACACGCTGCGCCTTTCCATCGAGGCGTCGGCTGGCGCCGATGCCTGCGACTTCTTCGATGCCCAAAAGCTCGCCACGGCGCTGATGGGCGATTCGATCGCCACCAACCTCTTCATGCTGGGTTTCGCCTACCAGAAGGGCCTCATCCCGATCGGCGGCGAGGCGCTGGAGAAGGCGATCGAGCTGAACGGTACGGCGGTCGCCATGAACACCGGCGCCTTCCGCTGGGGCCGCCGCGCCGCCGCCGACTTTGCCGCGGTCGAGAAGCTCGCGGCGCCGCCTGCCAACGTGATCCCGTTCGTCAAGCTGTCGCGCACGTTCGACGAGATCGTGGCCTCGCGCGTCCAGCACCTCACCGACTTCCAGGATGCCAAACTGGCCGTGCGATACACTGCGCTGGTCGACCATGCGTGCGTCATCGAGCAGAAAATCGGCCTTACTGGCCTCGCCGAAACCATCGCTCGCAACTATGCCAAGCTGCTCGCCTACAAGGACGAATACGAAGTGGCGCGGCTCTACGCCGAGGCGGCATTCCAGGCCCAGATCGACCAGACCTTCGAAGGCGACTTCAAGCTGAAGTTCCATCTCGCACCGCCGCTGTTCTCCCAGCGCGCCCCCAAGACCGGCCACCTGATCAAGCAGGAGTTCGGGTCGTGGATGCTGCCGGCCTTCAAGGCACTGGCGAAGCTGAAGTTCCTGCGCGGCACGAAGGTCGACCTCTTCGGCTACACCGCCGAACGCAAGCGCGAGCGCGCCCTGATCGGCGAGTACGAGGCGGTGGTTGGTGAACTGTTGGAGAGCCTGTCGCCCGTCAACCACGCCCTCGCGGTGAAGCTCGCCAATACCCCCGACGAGATCCGCGGCTACGGCCACATCAAGGACGCGAACGTCGAAAAGGCCAAGCGCAAGGAAGCCGAACTCTTGGCCCAGTGGCGCAATCCGGCGGCGCTCAAGGCCGCAGCGGAATAGTCCTCAAGGAAGCGCGAGTGACCTAAGCGGCTCGTTCGGCATCATCGATGACGCGGCCCAGCAAGCGCAACGGGATCGGCTTGTCGACGATGGTGCAACCCGGCAGGCCGGACAGGTCCTTGTAGTCGTTGCCGAGCCGCACGAGGTCGTGATTGCCCGACATCAAGATCCATTTGCCGTGTGGAAAGCGCCGGGCCTGCTCGATGTAGAAAGAGATGCCGTCGCCGTCCGTCAGCTTGATGTCGGACACGACGATGTCGGGCGCGAGCGAATCGTCGCCAAGGTTTTGCAGGAACTCGCGGGCATCCACGATCGAGTCACAGGCGCTGACGCGATGATGGTGCCGCAGGAGATACTCGAGGATCTCGGTCCGAAGATCTCCGTCGTCTTCGATGAGCAGGATGTTGGCGGGCATGGATGGCTTCATCGTCATAACGCCGTTCGGACCTGGCGGTTCCACCATGCAAGACAACCGTATTACTGCAGGCGGTCGGGTCTCCACGCCTACATCAGCGGGCCATCCTTGCCGTAGACAGGATCTTTCTCCGGCAGCTTGACGCTGGCGATCTCGGCAATTGCCTGGGCGTGATCGAGCTCCGACGGTCGGACATGACTGGAATCGCTCGCGCCCGGATAGGCGCCGACCACCAGCAGGTCGGCGCTGGCCGCCAGACGCCGATGTCCCTTCCCGGCCGGCAGGATCGCGACGTCGCCCGCCCTGAGCTCCAGTTGGCGCCCCCGCCCGCCGCCGAATTCGACCATGGCATAGCCCCGCGCGATGCCCAGCACCTCATGGGCACGCGTGTGGAAATGCCGGAAGCCGTAAATGCCGTTGCGCCATCCATCCTTCCAGCCGTTGGCGGCGAACAGCTTCTCGAACACCGCCGCCGGATCGGCAGCGCCGTCGACCGCCACTGGCCCGCGATAGATCGTCAGTGGTAGATTTGGATTGTTCGGCGTCTCACCATCGTCCTCGAAGGCGAAAAGCTCGGGGTCGCGCGGATGGATCGGCATGGCGGCCTTTTTACCTCTTCCGCCGGCGCGCGTCATTGGCCGGCAGCCGCCGCAAGCTGTCGCGCAGGGCGTCCTTGAGGCTGACCGGGCGCCGATGTTTTTTCAGCGGGTCGGCAAACGCCTCGTCACCGAGTTTCTGGAAGCTCTTGCCGAGGTCGGTGCCCAGGATGTCGAGGGCGTCGAGGACGACGGTATCGAGCAGGACACGCTTGATCGGCATGACAATAAAACATCGGAAAGAGCCAGACGTTGCAGGCTTCATTGCCATAATTCCGCGTTTTCAGCCTCCGACAATGACCCAGGGCTCGCTAAAGGCCCCGCGATTCGACACGCCGCCCCTGGGCGCGCATATCGCCCCCCACGCAACCGGCGATGGGACATTTTAAATGGCAGACGAACCCGAAACGACCGATGCGGCGGGATTTGGCCGCGCGGCCTACATGCTGGCGCTGGGCATGCTCGACCACTTCCAGGCATCCGGCGCCATGACGCCGCTGCACCGCGAGCGGATCATCAATGCGGCGCTGCGCTACGTTGAGGGACCGAGGTTCCGGGCCGCCGAGAGCGACCTGCGCAAGCAGATCGGGCGGCGGAAAACTTAAGCTCCCAGGCGCAACCTTTCGGTCGCCGCTGCGTTGCGACCTCATGACCGGAGCCAAATGGTTCATCCATGAGGGACGCACGCTGGAAGTTCGCTACCAGCGGGTCATGACATCCTACCAGATCTGGGTCTACGAGAGCGACCGGCCGCTCGACATGTACAGCGCTATCGCTCTGAGTGATGCCGCCGCCGGCATAGCCGCGGGGCAGGACGTCATTGGACATGCCATGGAAAGCGCGATGAGCGACGTCGTGGCCGGCAAATTTCCCTTGACGGCTAGGATCCCAGGCGCTGCCACCACTGGCTCTTAGGCTGCCAGCCGCGCGCCTGCATGCAGTTTTCCATGAGCTTGGCCGTGCGGTTCTTGTCGCCCATCGCCGCCATCGTGTCAGGCAGGACCGTCTGGCCGAAGCGCTGCTGATCGGCGCGGAACGTATCCTGGCGCGAATCGTCGATATCGCGCTGGGTCGCCGTCATCTTGCGCACCTGGGAGCGGCACAGCGATTCGTCGTCGAGGAACTGCGTCTCGCTGGCGCCTTCCTTGGTGAAGTCCTTGGCCGCACAGCCGGCCAGGACGAGCGCCGCCGCCAGAAGTCCGACGACTGCTCTCATTTCGTCCCCGCCAGCGCCGCTTCGATCGCCTTCAGCGCGTCGGCCGCCTTGGCCGCATCCGGCCCGCCACCCTGAGCCATATCGGGCCGGCCGCCGCCGCCCTTGCCGCCCAGGGCCGCGACGCCCGCCTTGACCAGGTCGAGGGCACTCAACCGCTTGGCGAGATCGTCGGTGACGCCGACCACGGCCGAGGCCTTGCCGTCCTCGACGCCGATCAGCGCCACAACGCCGGAACCCAGCTTCTTCTTGAATTCGTCGGCCATGCCCTTGAGGTCCTTTCCCGGCACGCCGTTCAGCACGCGGCCGATCATCTTGACGCCGCCGATGTCGCGCCCCTCGTCGGCAGCGGCGCTGCTGGCGCCTCCACCGCCGCCGGCAAGCGCCAGCGCCTTGCGGGCGTCGGAAAGCTCGCGCTCGATGCGGCGCTGACCTTCGACGAGGGCCGTGAGCCGCGCCGGCAGATCCTCCGGCCGCACCTTCATCGCCGCCGCCGCCTCGACCAGAAGGTCGGCCTGGTGGCGGACATGCTGCTCGGCCGCAGCACCAGCCAGCGCCTCGATGCGGCGGACGCCGGCGGATACAGCGCCTTCGCCGACGATCTTGAACAGGCCGATATCGCCGGTGCGGCGGGCATGCGTGCCGCCGCACAGTTCGACGGAATACTTCTCGCCCCCCGGGACATTGGCATCGCCACCCATCGAGAGGACGCGGACCTCGTCGCCGTACTTCTCGCCGAACAGCGCCATGGCGCCGGCGGCGATCGCCTCGTCGGGCGTCATCAGGCGGGTGTCGACGGGGCTGTTGAGGCGGATGCGGTCGTTGACCTCGTCCTCGATCTGGCGGAGCTCGGCCGGCGCGATGGCCTTGGAATGGCTGATGTCGAAGCGCAGGCGGTCGGGGGCGACCAGCGAGCCCTTTTGCGCCACGTGGTCGCCGAGATGGCGGCGCAGCGCCTCGTGCAGCAGGTGGGTGGCGGAGTGGTGGGCGCGCAGCTGGGCGCGGCGGGCGGGGTCGATAGTCATGACGACGTCGTCGCCCGGCTTCACTTCACCTTTTTCAATCTTTGCCTGATGGATGTGCAGATCGCCCAACACCTTGTGAGTACCGGTGATAACTGCCTCGCCGCCCGCCGCCACGAAGCGGCCGGCGTCGCCCATCTGGCCGCCGGACTCGCCGTAGAACGGGGTCTGGTTGGTCACCAGCCAGCCGGTCTGGCCGGCCTTGAGCGCCGGCACTTCCTTGCCGTCGACCACGATCGCGCGGACCTGGCCCTCGGCGCGGTCGGTGTCGTAGCCCAGGAAGTCCGTCGCGCCGGCCTTGTGGCGGACGTCGAACCAGATCGCCTCGGACGCCGTATCGCCGGAACCCGCCCAGGCGGCGCGCGCCTTGGCGCGCTGCTCGTCCATCGCCTTGTCGAAGCCGGCATTGTCGACCTTGATGTCGCGCGCCCGCAGCACGTCCTGCGTGAGGTCGAGGGGAAAGCCGAAGGTATCGTAGAGCCTGAAGGCGACGTCGCCGCCCAGCGTGCCGCCGGCCACCAGGCCGCGGGTCTCGTCGTCGAGCAGCTTGAGCCCGGTGCCGAGCGTGCGCTTGAAGCGCGCCTCCTCGAGCTTCAGCGTCTCGGCAATCAGCGGCTGGGCGCGCACCAGCTCGGGGAAGGCATCGCCCATCTCCTTGACCAGCACCGGCACCAGCTTCCAGATCACGGGCTCCGTCGCCCTGAGGATATGGGCGTGGCGCATGGCGCGGCGCATGATGCGGCGCAGCACGTAGCCGCGGCCCTCGTTCGACGGCAGCACGCCGTCGGCGATCAGGAACGCCGTGGTCCGCAGATGATCGGCGATGACCTTGTGCGAGGCGCCCTGCGGCCCGTCGGGGCTGACGCCGGTTTCGTGCGCCACCGCCTCAATCAGCGTGCGAAAAAGATCGATGTCGTAGTTGTTGTGCTTGCCCTGCAGGACCGCGGCGATGCGCTCCAGCCCCATGCCGGTGTCGATCGACGGCTTGGGCAGCGGCACGCGCAGCTCCCGGGTCTGCTGCTCGTACTGCATGAAGACCAGGTTCCAGATCTCGATGAAGCGGTCGCCGTCCTGGTCGGGACTGCCCGGCGGCCCGCCGGGAATATCCTCGCCATGGTCGAAGAAGATCTCGGTGCAGGGCCCGCACGGCCCGGTCTCGCCCATCGCCCAGAAATTGTCCGAGGTCGGGATGCGGATGATGCGGCTGTCCGGGAGCCCCGCGATCTTCTTCCAGAAGCCCACCGCCTCGTCGTCGGTGTGATAGACGGTGACCAGCAGGCGGTCCGGCGCCAGCGCGTATTCCTTTGTGATCAGGTTCCAGGCAAGCTCGATCGCGCGTTCCTTGAAGTAGTCGCCGAAGGAGAAATTGCCCAGCATCTCGAAGAAGGTGTGATGGCGCGCGGTATAGCCGACGTTCTCGAGGTCGTTGTGCTTGCCGCCGGCGCGCACGCACTTCTGCGACGACGCCGCGCGCACATAGGGCCGCTTCTCCAGGCCGGTGAAGACGTTCTTGAACTGCACCATGCCGGCATTGGTGAACATCAACGTGGGATCGTTGCGCGGCACCAACGGGCTCGAGTCGACGATCTCGTGGCCGTTCTTGCGGAAGTACTCTAGGAATGTGCGACGGATGTCACTGACGCTTGCCATGCGGGCCTTATAACATGGCCGAAACACCGCAATCCATCCCACTCGTCGAGGCGGGCACTTTGGCCACGGCCACGCTGCGCCTGACGATGGGTGACCTGCGCATCGTTCATGACGTCGCCGTGCCGCAAGCGCGCGTTGCCGCGAGCGAGGCAGTGCCCGTCCTGCAGGGGCTGGTGAATGCCGTGGTCGATGCCGCCGAACGAAGGAGCATCGCGGCCGGCCTCGCCATCTCCTGCCGCAAGGGCTGCGGCGCCTGCTGCCGGCAACTCGTGCCGATCTCGCGCAGCGAGGGCGAGCGGCTGCTGGGGGTGATCGAGGCGATGCCGGCGGAACGCCGCGCGGGGGTCGGCCAGCGCTTCGCCGAGGCTGCCGCCGCGCTCGATCGCGCCGGCTTGCGCGAGACGGCCGGGCGCAGCGACCGCGAGATCTCGGCCGCCTACTTCACGCAACGCATCCCCTGCCCGTTCCTCGAGGACGAGAGCTGCTCTATCCATGCCGAGCGGCCGCTGGTCTGCCGCGAGTATCTTGTGACCTCGCCCGCCGCGCTCTGCGCCGGCGAGCGTCAGGAGGGCGTGACGCTGGTGGCCGTGCCGAAATTCTCGGCGGCGGCGCGCGGCCTGGAAGAAGACGGCGGCGCCTGGTTCCCGCTGGCGCTTCTCGGCGAGTGGGCCAAGACGCGGCCGCGAGGCGGCGCAAAGCGGAGCGGCATGGGGTGGTTGCAGCGGTTTCTCGGCGGGCTCTCTAAGCCACGTTAGGGCTCATGTCTTCCGGACCGTGCGTGTCCCGCGCGCCTCATGAGCGCGCGGGACGCGCACGGTCCGAAAGAATCCGATCCATTCGTTACAAAAATGGTGTCATCCCGAGCGAAGCGAGGGACCTTTATTTGGCGCCGCGCAAGGGTCCCTC